>NZ_JBFROV010000024.1:0-69660 GCF_041471725.1 Vibrio sp. 10N.261.51.F12
AGGACCACAGGACCACAGGACCATCCCTAAACCACCAAGGAAGCCCCATGCTCCAAGGATGTAAAAAACAACTAATAGCAATCTCACTATCCCTGTTTGCTTACTCTGCCATCGCGTCTGACTCTTCAACACAGTCAGAGCTGTCAGTATTGCTTCCCGAACAAGGCGTTCGTTTGGATTACGACCAACCAGCGCGTCTAGAAACCGTGCTGAAAGATGTTCAATTACAAGCAGCAAACCAGGGCGTAAATTTTGAGCCGTTACAAGCGCAATTGTTTGATCTTGAAAAGCAAGCCAAGGTAGAGGCACTCAAGCAAAATGTATTGTCACAACTCGCGATGCTTCAAGAAGAAGACCCAGAACAACAAGCGAATCTCGTTGCTGAGCAAATTAACGCTGCTGAATTTCGCTACCGTGAATTTACCTCGCTTGACTACGATGTTGTGCAGTCGCAGCTGAAAGAAAACCCGTTACTCAATGGGCAATATCAACTGAATATTGGGGTAAGAAACGACAACGTGAATTTTGTTGGGGCGATCAAGCATGTGGAGTCTCGCCCTCATCGAGCACAATGGTTTCTTGCCGACTACTTCCGAGTGCTAGGGGATGTTCGTCTTAATTCAGCCAGTGATAGTGAAGCCATAGTGATTCAGCCTGATGGTGAAGCACAAACTGCAGCTTACGGGCATTGGAATTTCACACCTCATTTTCTTGCGCCTGGCGCATTAGTCTTTATTCCTTTTGATTCAGTACCATCTGAATTGTCTACGCTCAATGACGACCTCACTCAGCTATACCGCCATAAGGTAACCCACAACAATGAATAAGATCACGGCTTCCTTACCGGCACTCGCAGTTCTTTCGTTATCAATCAGTGCGGTATTAAGCAGCTCAGTATCGGCAGACCCGTTTGAACCCGCCACACTGACACCTTCTCAGTCTGACTTTGGTGGCGTGGGTTTGATGCAAATGCCAACTGGGCGAATGGCACGCGAAGGCGAATTCAGCATTAATGGTAATTGGAACAACGATTATCATAAATATAATGTGAGCTTGCAGCTAATGCCTTGGCTTGAAACCACCATTCGCTACACCATCGTTCAAGGGATCCCGTACAGTAATGATCCAAGCTTTAGTGGAGATACAGATTGGGCTGATAAAGGTATCGACTTTAAGGTTCGACTTTGGCAAGAAACAGATTATTTACCTGAAACATCGGTCGGGTTCCGTGATTTTGGTGGCACCGGTTTGTTTGACGGCGAGTTTGTTGCTGCGACGAAACGATATGAAAATTTCGATTTTACGCTCGGAATGGGGTGGGGTTACCTAGGCACAAGAGACAATATACCCAACCCATTTTGTCAAGTGAGTGATGGTTTTTGTGAACGACCAACCGATGGAAAAAGCGGGGGGGGGCAAGCTAATTATGACCGCTGGTTCCGAGGGCCTGCCGCATTGTTTGGCGGGATCGAGTACCAAACCCCATGGCAACCACTACGTTTTAAACTAGAGTACGACAGTAACGATTACTCGCAAGACGCCCCTCATGTCCAAGGGCATAGTGATATGACACCTGCGACGCCATGGAATGTGGGCGTGTTGTATCGGTTAGGGAACTGGGGAGATGCCCGAGCGAGCTATGAGCGTGGCAACACATTAGCGCTTGGTGTCACCCTGCGTACCAACTTTAATGATATGAAAGCGGTCTGGTTAGATGAGCCGGAAGTACAACCAAGACCCAATGATGCCGTAACAAAATTACAAGACGTCGATTGGCCAACGTTAGCGAATCAGTTAGAAAGTAATGCCGGCTACAAAGACGCAACTATTGCGGTAGAAGGTGATAAAGCGATTATTTCCGCGAGCCAAAACAAATACCGTGATCGCGCTCAAGCGCAAGAGCGTGCAGCAGCGATCTTAAGCAGCACGCTGCCAGCTAATATCAAGACGTATGAAATTGTCGAAACGGCAGAAAATATACCGATGATGTCGACTACTATTGATGCGAAAACGTATCAAACCATCGCACTAAATCAAAGCATTGATGAAAATTTTGACGATGCCGCAACCGGGCGAGAAGAGATTAATTTAAGTGACAGCACAAACAAAAGAACGGTCTATGACGGTTTTAATGCTTTTGATTATTATATCTCCCCTACGTTGGCACAATCATTTGGTTCAGCAGAAAACTTCTACTTATTTGAAATCGGTGTGGATGTAGGGGCTGAATATTGGCTGACCCGTAATTTTAACGTGTCTGGTGGGATACATTTTAGTGTTGTTGATAACTACGACAGCTTCACGTACGAAGTGCCACCCGATGGCACCGACGTACCTAGAGTGCGAACCTTGTTTCGCTCATACGTGACAGACAACCCAGTTCGTATGAACAACCTACAATTAACTTGGTTAGATGAACTGGGCAATGGCTTTTACAGTCAAGCCTATGGTGGCTATTTAGAAAGCATGTTTGCCGGTGCGGGTGGCGAAGTCTTGTACCGACCGCTTAACCAAAACTGGGCCATAGGAGCCGATGTTAATTTAGTATCGCAACGTGACCCCGATAGTTGGTTTGGTGTATTTACTGAAGAGCAACAATACAGTGAACGCGACGGCCGATATTATAAAGTGCTACCTAAAGGAACAACCGGTTTCTTAACAGGCTACTACATGCCAGAATGGAATTTCATTGACAATACTTTGTTGAAGGTTGGAGTAGGTAAATTTCTCGCCGGTGATTTAGGTACGCGTGTCGACTTCTCCAAGCAGTTTGATAGTGGTGTGATTGCAGGGGCCTACGCCAGTTTCACGAATATGAGCACTGAAGATTTTGGCGAGGGCAGTTTCACGAAAGGAGTCTATGTCTCTATTCCTTTTGATATCATGACAGTCAAACCTAGCGCTAACCGTGCCAATATTTCATGGCAACCAATTACCCGAGACGGAGGCCAGATGCTAAGCCGTAAGTATCAGTTGTTTAATTTGACGGATGCGAGATCGCCTTGGTTGCAGAGGCCGAGTGAGGTTGAATAGAAAAAGCGGCTTTTAGGGAAGGGCAGTCTAGGTTCTTAGTTCCTGGTTGTATTTCCTGGTTGTATTTCCTGGTTGTATTTCCTAGTTGTAGTTGCTTTGATTGAGTCGAAAATTGTAAGCCATGTATGAGCTCTTGTCAGGGATACATGGCTTTTTCGAGATACCACGGATCCACAAAAAATAAATATCGGTGTGAAATATGTGTGGAAATCGTCTTTATCTGCTTACTTGGAGAGGCTAAACACGGGTATATTAAGGTGGAATAAAAAGGGACGGATTGAAGATAATAACAGTGTGATCTTAGTTCTATTTTGTGTCAAAATAACGCTTCTATTTTTGAGTGATTTATAAATAATAGAAGCGGTAAGGATAGACAACACATAAGAATGCAAAAGCATCGATGTAGAACAGTGACGTTCATATTAGATAGTAAGTGTTAATGAGCAACATGGCTTAAAATAAATAAAAATATTGCCTTAACACTACCTCCCTATGTCAGTAAAAAGTTCAACTATCCGTTTTATGCATAGCATGTAACTGGATGTTTCTACGTGTTCACATACAATCCCCTAAAAAAGCACCATGCGGTTATGTGCAAAACACCGAAGGGCGGTAGCGTTTTTTAAGACTGGCTCAAAGGTGTCATTAAGTGCATATAAAAACAAGATATACAACAAGTAACTTATTCATTGTAATAGATAGATGAGTGTGGATAATACAGCCCAAGAAATTGAACCTAGATCGCATGACTATTCGTGTAGTATCGATTTCAGGGCTTAGATACCTAAACACATGACACAACATCGTCATACTAGCTCATTATGCTAGTAGGGCACGCACTTCCTTGGAGGAAGTGACCAATGAGAACGGATGCATAATAGGGTTATATGCTTAACACCTTCGGGCGGTAGCGTCTTTCAACGCATGACGATCTGCTGCTCAAATTCGTAAGCAAATATCACGTAACCCTTGATAATAAAAGCCATCCCCAGAACAATAGACCCCAAAGGACAATATTTCCAGGAACAAAGAGCTTTTCCTCTACTCCAGGAACTAGGAACCCAATCCCAGGAACTAATAACACCTCATGAATAACGTTAAAAAACTCACCATTACGGCACTCTTTCCATTGTTGCTTGCCGGTTGTACGGTGCCTGGTGGAAACTTGTCATTGGATGATAAAAACGTACAACAAGCTGCCGACAAAGATACAAATATAGCAAACCTTGTTGATGTTTACCCTTTAACCCCTGCCCGTGTTGCGGAATTCAAAGTTCAAGAACCGACAAGTCGCCCTAATCCAGAGCTGGCCTTAGAAGTGGCTCGTTATGAATACAAAGTGGGGGTTGGTGATATTCTTAACATCACAGTCTGGGACCACCCTGAGCTAACCATTCCTGCCGGTTCTTATCGAAGTGCAAGTGAATCAGGTAACCGTGTTCACTCTGATGGTTCCATATTTTACCCATACATTGGTATTGTTCAGGTTGCCGACAAAACGGTGAGGGAAATTCGTCAAGATGTCGCTAAACGATTAGCAAGGTATATTGAAAGCCCTCAAGTAGATGTGAATGTTGCGGCATTCCGCTCTCAGCGAGTTTATGTGACGGGAGAGGTGGATACCGCCGATTACCAAGCGGTAACCAACATACCGATGACATTGTTGGATGCCGTAAATAAAGCCGGCGGAATTGAAACGGATGCTGATTGGCGTAACGTGACCTTAACTAGAAATGGTGTAGAAGAACGCCTTTCTCTTTACGCTTTAATGCAAAGAGGGGACCTAACTCAAAACCGTTTACTGCAAAATGGTGATATTGTTCATATTCCGCGAAATGACGCTCAAAAAGTGTTTGTGTTAGGCGAAGTGGCCAGTCCTCAAGTACTCAAAATTGATCGTGCAGGCATGAGCTTAACCGAAGCCTTATCTGAATCTGGCGGAATTAATGAAGCAACCGCCAATCCAACGGGTATTTTTGTTATCCGTTCTAATCGACAAATTGGTGAATCTGAAAAGGTTGCCGATATTTATCAGTTAGATATCTCTGATTCGAGTGCATTAGTGTTAGGAACAGAATTTAAATTAGAGTCTTACGACGTAGTATATGTAACCGCAGCGCCAGTTGCACGTTGGAACCGAGTGATACAGCAGATATTACCAACGGTCCAAGGGGTTAAATTGTTAAGTGATACTGGTCTATCAATCAGAAATTGGGATTAAGACGAGTCGTAATACAAAGCGAAGCAGAAGTAGAGTCATGAGTAAACGTTATGTTTGATAAAGTGTTGGTTGTGTGTGTGGGGAATATTTGTCGCTCTCCTATAGGGGAGCGTATGTTGGCGGAAATGTTACCGAATAAAAAAGTAGCGTCCGCGGGATTGGCCTCTGAAAAAAGTGGTTTGGTGGGTAAGCCAGCCGATGAAAAGGCGTCTGCTGTTGCTCTAGAGCATGGAGTCACTTTAGCTAATCACCAATCGCAACAGCTAACGAGCGAGTTGTGCATGGAATATGATTTGATTCTAGTGATGGAAAAAGGCCACCTTGAAGCGCTAACGAGCATCGCGCCAGAAGCTCGGGGTAAAACCATGCTATTTGGGCAATGGATTGGGCAAAAGGACATTCCAGACCCGTACCGGCAGAGCAAAGAGGCATTTGATTATGCCTTTGAATTAATAGATCTTGCAGCAAAAGAATGGCACAAAAAATTAGCGTAGCGCTCTCTTATGTAATGCCTTCTACCTAGCCCTCAACATCACCAAATTGCTTAGCAGTCCCTCAGGAAAAAACATGCAAACACATCAACAACAAGGTTCAACCCACCCAGATAACATTGATTTAGGGAAACTCGTCGGCATTTTACTCGATTCCAAATGGATAATTATAGGCTGTGTGTTCTTATTTACGTTGCTTGGTACGGCGTATGCGGTTCTATCGACGCCTATCTATCAAGCTGACGCACTGGTACAAATTGAGAAAAAAAGTGGTGGCATTTCTTCTATGATCGGAGAAGGGTTTGGGGATGCATTTTCTCAGGACTCGTCATCATCAACAGAAATTGCGATTATTCGTTCACGTCTTGTGTTGGGTGAAACCGTCGATAAGCTAAATTTAACCACAGTGGTGTCCCCCTCTCATACCGCTGTTATTGGGAAAGGGCTAGCACGACTTTCTGGGTACCAAGCGAACATACAAATTAACCGTATTGAAGTCGATCAGGATGGGGCGTTTAATACTAATGGTGCAATGACACTTGTGCTTACCGACCGGGAAGCTCAAGAGTATGATTTATATACGGGCGGTGATAACAAAAAGCTGATTCTGTCGGGCAAAGCGGGTGAAGTCGCAAATAATAATGGTGTTGAATTATTTGTTTCTGTGATCTCCGGAGAAGAAGGGCAAGAGTTTATCATTGGTCAAGTGGCTAGAATAGACGCCATTAATCGCTTAAAAGCCATGCTTCATGTGACAGAGGAAGGTCGCCAAACTGGAATACTGAAACTTTCTATGGAAGGGGAAGACAAAGCAGAGCTTGTACGTCTTTTAAATGATATTAGCCAAAATTACTTCCTGCAAAATGTGGCTCGCCAATCGGCAGAAGCTGAAAAAAGCCTAACATTTCTTCAAAATCAATTGCCTAGTATCAAAGCGAAACTTACTGAAACTGAAGATCTACTGAATAACTACAGACTTGAAAACGGTTCAGTTGATTTAACGCTAGAAGCCAGTACAACACTGCAAGGAATGATTGGCCTTGAAGCTCAGTTAAATGAATTAACATTTAAAGAAAGCGAGATTAGCCAGCGTTTTACCCCAGACCACCCAGCCTACTTATCATTACTTGATAAGCGAAAAACGCTTTTAAATGAGAGAGCGAGGCTTGAAAAGCAGATTCAAACGTTGCCTCAAACCCAAAGAGAAGTACTACGCTTAACCCGCGACGTAGAGGTGAATCAACAAATTTACCTCCAGTTGCTTAATAAAGCACAAGAGCTGCAAATTATTAAAGCAGGAACGGTAGGGAATGTAAGAATTCTCGATACGGCGCAGTCTTATACACATGCGGTCAAACCTAAGAAACAAGTTATTGTCGCGATAGCCATGCTGGCAGGCCTAATGTTGGCGATTGGCATTGTTCTTGTCCGTGCGCTGCTTCATAAAGGAATAGAAGCACCAGATGAGATAGAAGCCATTGGTCTTCCAGTTTATGCCAGCGTACCGCGTTCTGACTTGCAACTTAAACTAAGCGCGATGCTCACAAAAGGCTCACCTTCAACAAGTGTACAACTTTTGGCTGAGTCGAACCCCGCTGATTTGTCTATTGAAGCGCTGCGTGGTCTTCGAACCAGCCTTCATTTTGCCATGATGGAAGCAAAAAATAATATATTGATGATCTCGGGTCCTGCGCCAGGTATTGGTAAATCCTTTATTTCCACCAACTTTGCTGCTGTCGCAGCGAAAACAGGACAAAAAGTGCTGTTAGTGGATGCCGACATGCGTAAAGGGTATTTACAAAGCCAGTTTGGATTAAAGTGGGATGACGGGCTATCTGAGTTACTAAGTGGAAAGCTCACAACTGAGCAAGTCATTAAGGCTTCAAGTATTGAAAACCTAGATGTCATCACTCGAGGCCAGGTTCCACCCAACCCGTCTGAGTTATTAATGCACCCTCGCTTCAAAGAATTCATTGAGTGGAGTTCTGAAAACTATGATCTGGTTATCATTGATACACCACCAGTTCTTGCTGTCACGGACCCAAGTATTGTAGGTGCGTTTGCTGGCACAACACTCATGGTTACCCGCTTTGGGCAAAATACCATTAAAGAGATAGAAGTGGCGCGCGGTCGCTTCCAACAGGCAGGAATAGAAGTCAAAGGGGTAATTTTCAATGCTATAGAAAGAAAAGCCTCAACCTCATATGGATACGGTTATTATAATTATTCATATTCAAGCGATTCTAAATAATGCCCCCATTGCTCTCTTTTATTTTATAAAAATAATAATGCCTTGATGGTTAATAACCTCAAGGTATTCCAATTTCAGTTTGAAAAATCTAGGTTAATAATAATGAAACTATCGTTAGAAGATGCCCGAGTTGGCATTATTGGGTTAGGGTATGTCGGCTTACCGCTAGCAGTCGAATTTGGCAAAAACATTCCCACTATTGGTTTTGATATAAACCAAGGCAGAGTAGCGGAACTTGATAATGGGGTGGATGCGACGTTAGAGTGCTCTTCAGAAGAGCTGAAGCAAGCGACACACTTAACGTATAGTGCGGAAGTGAATGATCTTATTCACTGTAATGTATACATTGTCACCGTGCCAACGCCCATTGACCAACATAAACAGCCGGATCTTACCCCACTGATTAAAGCGTCCGAAATGCTGGGTACTATTGTCCGTCCAGACGATGTGATTATCTATGAATCAACGGTTTACCCTGGCGCGACCGAAGAAGCGTGTTTACCAGTGGTAGAGCGTGTTTCTGGCTTAACGTTTAATAAAGACTTTTTTGCTGGTTACTCACCAGAGCGTATTAACCCGGGCGATAAAGAGCACCGAGTAACCAACATTTTAAAAGTCACTAGTGGCTCTAATGATGAAGTGGCGGAGTTTGTTGACCAACTTTATAAAACCATTATCACAGCGGGTACCCACAAAGCTTCTAGCATTAAAGTGGCAGAAGCGGCCAAAGTTATTGAAAACACGCAACGTGACGTAAACATTGCCCTAATTAACGAGTTATCGATTATTTTTGGCAAGTTGGGCATTGATACATTAGAAGTATTAGAAGCGGCCGGCACCAAATGGAACTTCCTCCCGTTCCGCCCAGGCCTAGTAGGCGGCCATTGTATTGGCGTGGATCCTTACTACCTAACTCATAAAGCGCAAACGGTAGGTTACCACCCAGAGATGATTCTGGCCGGTCGTCGTCTAAACGATAACATGGGCAAACACGTGGTATCTGAACTGGTTAAAAAGATGCTAAAACAGCGTATCCACGTTGAAGGGGCAAATGTACTAGTCATGGGCTTAACGTTTAAAGAAAACTGCCCTGATCTGCGCAATACCAAAGTGGTGGATATTGTTTCTGAGTTAAAGGAATACAACATTAATGTTGATGTTGTAGATCCGTGGTGCTCAAACGAAGAAGCGCAACATGAATACGGATTATCGTTAACACAGCCGAAACCAAACCACTACGATGCCATCATCATGGCAGTAGGTCATAATGAGTTTAAGGAAATGGGCGCAGCAGAAATACGCGCACTAGGTAAAGAATCTCACGTACTTTACGATCTTAAATACGTACTGGAAAAATCAGACGTAGATATGCGCTTATAGTCCAAATCTCTCGAGCAATACCAATCAATAGCGTCAAAATATCAAAAACATTTGATGCTATCTCTTCTTTATCTGCATAAAATATCTGAGTTCAGCATGTCTAAATATCAAAAAATTAAAACAGAGTTACTGGGGTCTCCTAAAACGTGGCTTGTTACAGGCGTCGCTGGTTTTATCGGTTCAAACCTTCTTGAAACATTATTAAAGTTAAATCAAAAAGTAATTGGCTTAGATAATTTTGCTACCGGGCATCAGCGCAACCTAGATGAAGTACAAGGCTTAGTAGAAGATTCACTATGGGGTAACTTCACTTTTATCGAAGGTGACATCAGAAACTATGAAGATTGCCAAGAAGCCGTAAAAGGCGTGGATTACGTATTGCATCAAGCTGCATTAGGCAGCGTACCACGTTCTATCGCTGATCCAATTACTACCAATGCTGCCAATATCACGGGCTTTCTTAATATGCTCACTGCTGCCAAAGAAGAGCAAGTAACAAGCTTTACCTATGCGGCGAGCAGCTCGACTTATGGCGACCACCCAGCGCTGCCCAAGGTTGAAGAAAATATCGGTAATCCACTATCTCCTTATGCAGTAACCAAGTACGTGAATGAGCTTTATGCGAATGTGTTTGCTCGTACCTATGGGTTTAAAACTATCGGTTTGCGCTACTTTAACGTATTTGGTCCTCGCCAAGATCCAAACGGTGCTTATGCAGCGGTGATTCCGAAGTGGACAGCATCAATGATTCAAGGTGAAGAGGTGTTCATTAATGGTGATGGCGAAACCAGCCGAGATTTTTGCTTTATCGATAATACGATTCAAATGAACATTCTGGCCGCTACGGCAAATGATGATGTGAAAGATGAAGTCTATAACGTGGCGTTGGGTGACAGAACAACCCTAAACGAGCTTTACGCTTCAATTCAAAATGCACTTAATGGATTAGGGCTTAGTCTGGAGACTACACCAACATACCGTGATTTTCGCGCAGGTGATGTGAGGCACTCACAAGCAAATATTACCAAAGCAAAAGAAAAGTTAGGCTACGCTCCAGAATTTAGAATTGCCGGTGGTATTAACAAAGCAATGCCTTGGTATAAAGGATTTATAGGTTAATCTTATGAAAATACTCGTTACAGGCGGTGCAGGCTTTATTGGTTCTGCAGTAGTTCGCCATATTATTGAAAACACCACTGACTCAGTAATCAATGTGGACTGCCTAACCTATGCAGGCAACTTAGAGTCACTTACTTCAATTGATTCAAATGAACGTTATGCATTTGAGCAAGTAAACATTTGTAACCGTGCAGAACTTGACCGAGTACTTGCACAGCATAAACCAGATGTAGTTATGCACCTAGCTGCTGAGTCTCATGTTGACCGATCTATTACTGGCCCAGCAGCATTTATCGAAACCAACATTGTTGGCACCTATACGTTATTAGAAGCAACTCGTGAATACTGGAATACCCTTGATGCTGATGCTGATGCTGATGCTGATGCTGATGCTAAAGCAGCGTTCCGTTTCCATCACATCTCAACAGACGAAGTATATGGTGATTTAACGCACCCAGATGAAGCGCCTGAAGGTGCGACTTTGCCAATGTTCATCGAAACAACGCCATATTCGCCATCAAGCCCATATTCTTCATCTAAAGCATCGAGCGACCATTTAGTTCGCGCATGGCTTCGTACTTACGGCTTACCAACTATCGTCACTAACTGTTCAAACAACTACGGCCCGTATCACTTCCCAGAGAAGTTAATTCCATTAGTAATTCTAAATGCATTGGATGGTAAAGAGTTGCCAATTTATGGCAAAGGTGACCAAATCCGTGATTGGTTATATGTAGAAGATCATGCACGTGCATTATACAAAGTAGTGACCGAAGGTAAGGTAGGCGAAACCTACAATATTGGCGGTCATAACGAAAAACAAAACCTAGAAGTGGTGCAAACCATTTGTTCGATTCTAGATACATTAGTGCCGAAAGATACCGCGTACTCAGAGCAAATCACTTATGTGCAAGACAGGCCTGGACATGACAGGCGCTATGCGATTGATTCTAGCAAGATGCAACGAGAGTTAAATTGGACGCCAGAAGAGACCTTTGAAACCGGGTTAAAGAAAACCGTTCAATGGTACCTGGACAACAGCGAGTGGTGTCAACATGTACAAGATGGCAGTTATCAACGTGAACGTTTAGGTGTAGAGTCAACAGAAGCTAAGGAAAGCAAATAATGAAAGGGATTGTTTTAGCGGGTGGCTCAGGCACGCGTCTTTATCCGCTTACTCGTGGTACATCAAAACAGATGCTACCAATCTACGACAAGCCAATGATTTTTTACCCAATCTCTACGCTCATGTTGGCGGGTATTCGTGATATTTTAATTATTACAACACCAGAAGATCAAGCTGGCTTTAAGAGATTGCTGGGTGATGGGGCAGACTACGGTGTTAACTTTGAGTACAAAGTACAGCCAAGCCCAGATGGTTTAGCACAAGCCTTTATCATTGGTGAAGAGTTCATTGGTGATGATTCAGTGTGTTTAGTGCTCGGCGACAACATTTATTATGGACAGTCGTTTAGTGAACAGCTTAAACGTGCAGGTGAGTTAACTAAGCAGGGGCTTGCCACCGTGTTTGGCTATCAAGTCAAAGATCCTGAACGCTTTGGAGTGGTGGAATTTGATGAAAACATGAAGGCCATTTCGATTGAAGAAAAGCCTGAAAAGCCTAAATCAAACTATGCGGTAACGGGACTCTATTTTTACGATAATCGTGTTGTCGAAATGGCCAAGCAAGTCAAGCCTTCTCACCGTGGTGAGCTTGAAATCACAACACTTAATGAGATGTACCTAAAAGATGGCTCTTTAAATGTAGAGTTGTTAGGTCGTGGCTTCGCATGGCTTGATACAGGAACTCACGAAAGTTTGCATGAGGCTTCATCATTTGTTCAAACCATTGAAAATGTTCAAGGGTTGAAAGTTGCTTGCCTTGAAGAAATTGCATGGCGTAACCATTGGTTAAGTGATGAAGTATTGCTAGAGATCGCAAAGCCAATGATGAAAAACGAGTATGGCCAATATTTGACTCGATTGGTTAGTGAGAAAAGTAACAAGGCAGTGTCGTGATGAAAGTATTGATAACCGGAAGCCAGGGTCAGGTAGGGCAATGCTTGGTGAATCAATTGTCTGAGCGTAAGGATGTTGAGGTAGTAGCTTATGATCGCGACCAACTTGATATTACGAATGAACAACAGGTACAAACCACACTGACAGAACTTAAGCCCGATGTCATTATCAATGCCGCGGCCCATACCGCGGTTGATAAAGCGGAAACAGACATCGAGATGAGTTATGCCATCAACCGCGATGGTCCACTCTACTTAGCGAAAGGGGCGCAATCATTAGATACATTGCTTCTGCATATTTCAACCGACTATGTTTTTGATGGTGAGAGGCTAGAGCCTTATGTGGAAACCGACACTCCAAACCCAAAAGGTGTTTATGGCCAAAGCAAGCTTGCTGGTGAAGAGGCGGTGGGTGAGCATTGTTCTCGTTATGCGATTTTACGTACAGCCTGGGTCTTTGGAGAGCACGGTAATAACTTTGTAAAAACCATGCTTCGTCTTGGGAAAGAACGTCCCGAGCTCGGAGTTATTGGTGACCAGTTTGGCGGGCCAACCTATGCGGGTGACATTGCCAACGCGCTAGTGATGATGATGGACCAGTATAGCGGTAAAGACCAATCTGGCGTTTATCATTTTTCCGGGCAGCCGCATGTAAGTTGGTATCAATTTTCCAAAGCCATTTTTGAGGCCGCTGAGAAAAACGGTGTGCTAGACAAACAACCACAGCTCAACGAGATTACTGCTGACCAATATCCACTGCCAGCTCCTAGGCCAACAAATTCGCGTTTGAACTGTTTCAAAATACTGAGTGTATTTGACATAAAACCAAGTGATTGGTTGTCGGCATTAGAAAATATTAAAGCGTACAGCTAGGAACCAAGAATCATGAAAGTTATTGAAACAATTATCCCTGATGTGAAAATTATCGAACCACAAGTGTTCGGTGATGAGCGTGGTTTTTTTATGGAAACTTGGAATCAAACGCAATTCGAAGAGCTGGTAACGGGTAGACTGGCGCAGTTTGTACAAGACAACCACTCAAAGTCCAAAAAAGGCATTCTACGTGGCTTACATTATCAAACCGAAAATACTCAAGGGAAGTTAGTACGAGTGGTATCAGGTGAGGTATTTGATGTTGCGGTAGATATCCGCAGAGACTCCCCAACGTTTGGGCAATGGGTTGGTGTATACCTATCGGCAGAGAATAAACGCCAGCTTTGGGTACCAGAAGGCTTTGCACATGGATTCTATGTAACAAGTGTTGAGGCTGAGTTTGTATATAAGTGTACAGATTATTACACACCGTCTGCGGAGCATTCTATCGCTTGGAATGATCCTGAACTTCAGATTGAGTGGCCGATAGATCCTTTGATTCCACTATCCTTATCTCAAAAAGATTGTGATGCGAAACCTTTTTCTGAACATGAATTTCTATAAGAGGCTTGCGATTGTGATGCAAGGGAAAATTACGAATATTCCCATGTTTAAGGGTTCGTGGCGTATTGAGTTCTCAATTTTTGAACCTCACTAGCACGCGTTATCGTATAACAATCAATTGTCCGATGATCGATTTGTAGATCATTTTCAGTGTTTTCTAATACCTCCATAGACAAATTGGAGGTCCAACGATGAGTAACCAGCACCCATTTATGCATTTCGATGTCATTCCAGATTACCGACAACAAGGCAAAGTCGAGCACAAGTTAACTGATATCATTCTGTTAACAATTTGTGCTG
Source organism: Vibrio sp. 10N.261.51.F12 (assembly GCF_041471725.1). NCBI lineage: Bacteria > Pseudomonadati > Pseudomonadota > Gammaproteobacteria > Vibrionales > Vibrionaceae > Vibrio > Vibrio sp. 10N.261.51.F12. The sequence continues at coordinate 14,251 of NZ_JBFROV010000024.1, forward strand.
TGCTTTCGGGTCAAGATGACTGGAAAGCGATTAGCTTATACGGAGAGGCTCGGTTAGATTTCTTGAAGCGATTTGGTGATTTTAGCCATGGTGTACCTTCAACATCGACGGTAGCCAGAGCGATGGGAATGATTAATGCGACTCGACTGCAAAAATGCTTTATCGAGTGGATGAAAGATTGCTGTGAGCTAACTAAAGGTGAAGTCATTGCTACTGATGGTAAGACTGTCAGAGGCTCTTATGATGACTCTCGCAGCCTTGGTGCTATTCACATGGTGAACGCCTTTGCGACAGAAAATGGGGTTAGTCTCGGACAGCATAAAGTTTACGAAAAAAGCAACGAGATCACCGCTATCCAAGAGTTGCTCCAACTTCTTGATATGTCAGGTAGTTTGGTCACTATTGATGCCATGGGTGTCAGAAGAAGATTGCTCAAAAAATACTAAACAAAAACGCAGATTACTTATTGGCGGTGAAAGGAAATCAAGGTCGTTTGGAGCAAGCGTTCGATAATTATTTCGATATGAGCATGCTACAAAAACACGATGGTGATTCTTATAGCACGCAAGAAAAATCACGCGGCAGACAAGAAACCAGGTTGGCATTAACCAACACAGGCTTAAGCGTTTTAGGTGATTTAGCGTTTGATTGGCCAGAGTTAAAAACAATGGGTATCGTTGTTTCTGTGAGACAAGAAGAGGCCGTGGCGAAAGAGTCAGAAATCACGGTGAGATACTACATTAGCTCGAAGAATTTAAATGCTAATAAATTGTTAAATGCAACGCGTTCACATTGGTTGGTTGAGTCGATGCATTGGTCGCTTGATACCGCATTTTGTGAGGACAATTCACGTATTAGAGCGGACGATTGGGCAGAGGCTTTTGCAAGGATCAGGCAGATGTGTTTGAACCTATTAAAGAGCGAAACCACCTTTAAAGGTGGTATTAAACGCAGGCGCATGAACTGCGCAATGGACGAAAACTACCTAAGTAAGGTTCTTGAAAGCCCTACGTGACGGCGATGTTCATGCGGTTTCCGTGTGATCGTGGGTTTTTCCCGCGCATCAGGGGGTATAAACTCTGATACGCAATAATTAAATTTTAACAATGAGAAGAAATATGAACTTTTCCATTTTGGATTGTACCCTTCGTGATGGTGGTTACTACAACAACTGGGACTTTTCACCTGAAGTCATTACCCAATACCTCAACAGCGTCGCAAACGCGAACATCGACTACGTTGAACTAGGTTTACGCAACTTCGCTAAATCCGGGTTCTTAGGCGCATTCGCTTATACTACGGAAGATTTCATTAATACCTTGACTCTACCTGAAGGCCCTACCTATGGCGTGATGGTCGATGCAAAGACCATCTTAGAATCTGGTATGCAAGTTGAAGCAGCCATTGACGCCTTATTCATACCAGCCGCTAATAGTAAAGTTGACTTGGTTCGTGTTGCGGCACACTTTAACGAAGTCGAGTTTTCAGCACCGATCGTTGCCCACCTAAAGAAACTAGGCTACATAATCGGCTTCAACCTTATGCAAGCCGGTGGTAAACCTGATGAGGTGATTGCCGATAAAGCTCGCCAAGCAGCGAGCTGGGAAGGATTAGATGTCCTATATTTTGCTGATTCACTCGGCAATATGGATGGCCAAGAAGTTCAACGTATTGTAGCTGCGCTTCGTACGCATTGGACTGGTCCTATGGGTATCCACACTCATAACAACATGGGGAAAGGCTTAGACAATACTCTTTCAGCAATGGAAGCGAGTGTGTCTTGGCTAGATACGACAGTGACAGGTATGGGTCGTGGTGCAGGTAACACTCAAACCGAAAGCTTGCTAGCTTACCTAGATAAGAGTGAATCTAAGTATCAACCAAAACCAATCTATGAACTCGTTATTCGTCATTTTGAAGCGATGCAAAAAGAATACGGTTGGGGGAGTAGCTTATTGTACTTCCTAGGTGCTCAAAATGATGTACACCCAACCTATATTCAAAACCTACTTTCAAATACCCACTACGGTACCGATGAAATCATCGGAGCGATAGATTACCTCAGCAAACTAGAAGGCACAACATCATACAATGGAGCGGTGCTGAACACTGCTTTGAGCTTTTCTGACAATAAAGCTGAAGTGACTGGAAGCCAAGATATGCAAGGCCTCTTTGACGGGAAAGATGTACTTGTTATCGCAAATGCTCCAAATACAGCAAAATATGCATCCGCAATTGAGATGTACATTAAAAACATTAAACCTGTGGTTATCTCAATTAATACTACGGCACACATTGCACCTGAATTAATTGACTACCATGTTATTTCTCACAATTCTAAGTTTTTATCAGAATCGAAACTCTACAAAGGGTTAGATAAACCCATCATCCTCCCAAAATGTCGTTTTACAGCTTCTGAGTTGGCAGAACTTGAAGGTTTAAATTTAATTGATTATGGATTGGAGGTTGTAAACGAGACATTTGCAACGCAAGGCACTCATACAACGACACCATACGATATTACTACAGCTTACATCCTTGGTGCTTTGTTGGAATCACAAGTCAACGCCATTTCAGTGGTTGGTTTTGATGGTTACGCTCAAGATGATGTTCGTCAACAAGAGATGGTGGATATCTTGAATCTTTACCATGCGCATGAGAAAAGCCTAGAAATAACATCTTTGACTCCAACCAGCTACCCGGTTGCTAAAGGCTCTGTATATGCCCCAATTAAGTGATTATGATATATACATTTTTGATTGTGATGGTGTCATTTTAGATTCCAACCAATTAAAAATTAAAGCAATGAGAAATGCGCTGGAGGCGCATTACTCAAACCATGAACTTATCAATGATTGCGTCAATTATTTTCGTAACAACTTTGGTAAATCTCGTTTCCACCATGTCGGGCACTTTCTCGATAGTATCCTCGATGTTGAAGAGGCGCAAAGAGACGAACTTGAGCAGTTGATTCTGGCAAGTTTCTCCACACAATGCCGAGTTTTGTATTTAAAAGCAGATATAACACCTGGCTTTATGGCATTTATGGATCAATGTAAAGGCAAGCGATATGTTGCAAGCGGCTCTGAACAAAATGAACTAAGAGATGTTTTTGTACAGAGAGGTTTAGATGTTCACTTTAATGGTGTGTTCGGCTCACCAACGCCAAAAGCAGAGCTTATCCGTTATATTCTTGAGCAAGAAAATAATACAAATGCAATCATGTTTGGTGACGCTGAATCAGATATGTTATCAGCCAAACGGAACCAAATAGAATTTGTGTTCTACGCACCTTACTCCAATGTTAAAGAGAAAATGATTGAGCAATGTCAGTTGCAACAGCACTTGATTATCGATGATTTTTCAACCACGAGATTCTAATCATGAGCAATGAGAAAACCTTCGCTGTCGTTATTCCAGCCCGCTATGAATCAAGCCGATTTCCTGGTAAGCCATTAGTAGATCTGTGTGGTAAACCAATGATACAACACGTTTGGGAACGTTGCTGTTTAGCTGTAGGGCAAGAAAAAGTGTATGTGGCAACTGACGATACGCGTATCCAAAGCACTGTTGAGCATTTTGGTGGACAAGTCGTCATGACAAGCTCTGAGTGTCTAACTGGTACAGATCGTCTTGCCGAAGCGAACTTACAACTTAACTGTGATTTTATTGTTAATGTTCAAGGTGACGAACCACTCATCAATCCAGCTGACATTAATACCGTCATTGAAGCTTTCTTAAAAAGCGGCAATGTAACAAATGCCATGTGTCCTATTACTTCTGAGCAAGAATTTCGTTCGTTTAGCGTGCCAAAAGTTACATTTAGTCGATCAGGTAAACTACTTTACATGAGCCGAGCCGGTATACCTCAAAGTAAGGCAGGAGAATATAAGTTTGGTTATAAGCAAGTTTGTATTTATGCCTTTTCAAAAGATCAGCTGGAATTTTTTTACAGCAATAAAGTAAAAACACGTCATGAGCAAGTAGAAGATATTGAGATACTACGCTTCTTAGAAACCGATTATATAGTTGATATGGTCGAAGTTGAAGCGGGTTCATTAGCTATTGATATTCCAGAGGATGTTGAAAAAGTAGTTTTGGCCTATTCTAACAGTGGGGTCTTACTAGGATAGCAAGCGGGATTCTAGTGTTAAAATAGTTAATTTATTTTGATATAAATAGTATGTGAAATTAGTCCATTATAAATCCGCTATTGGAATTTACTCTTATTCTTCGATTGTATAGGCTCCGTACTTAATTGGAGAGGGAGTCGGTAAATTATCGCTTCATCTATCATATAGGAAGATGAAATGATACGTACTCTAAATCTGAGAGTACTATAGGGATAAACCAACATTATGTTTATTGGAATTGTTAATTATTTTTTATTATGAAGGATTGAAATTAAGGAACTGACCCTAGTGTACTATGGTGCGTAATTTATTAAAGTGCTAATGGTAAAGTTTATTCGTGATAACGTATATATACGTATACTCGAAAGATAGGAAGCTATTCGGTGCATCTAACTCTTAGTATAACTATGCCTGTAGCTCAGGTTTAATAAACAACTTCGTTTTATGGATTATCTCATTGTCAAAAATAGTCAGAACAAATATATTTAATAATATATTTGCAACACTCCTCAATATTTTAGCGCCATTGATTACTATTCCGATTTTAACTTCAGAGCTGGGGATGGCCGAATATGGTGTGTATGTTGCCCTATTAGCAAAAACTGCCTTGTTTGTTGTGTTCGCAGAACTTGGTTTTGGTATGTATTTGGCAAAGGAAATTTCTGTACATAGGGATGATGCCAGTAAGGTATCATCTCTGTTTTGCATCTTTTTATTTGTAAAATTCATTGTTTTCATTATCGCGTCGATTATTTTAGTTAATTTTTCAAAAGAGTTTGGCTTTGTAGAAGTCCTACTTTGTGCTTTCATTTTATTTCAGTTTATAAATATCACCCCTATACTAAGCGGGTTAGAAGATTATAAGTTTTTAACCAAAGCTCAGTTATTAACTAAAATAATAATGGTTTCAATGGTGCTATTTTGTAACTTTGAAATTCATGGTTTGGAAAAGGCGATTTTCATACAAGTTATTGTTGCGATACTATCTAGCTTTATTTTGATATGCTATTTTATTAGTAACTACAAGTTTGTTAGATGCAAAATTAACTTTTCAAAAATTTTAATTGTATTGAGAGGTGGTTTTCCTTTTTATAGTGCCAAGCTGTTTGTTAATCTATACCAACAGTCAAGTACATACTTTGTTTCACTGGTCTTATCAGTTGAATTGGTCGCAATTTATTCCATTGCTATTCAATTATACAAAATTGGGCAGTCTATAATCGGCGCTGTCGCGAGAGTTTTATATACATCTACTGTAAAAACAAAAGATTTTCGGCTGATAAAAAATATAACGATTAAAAGCTTTGTCATACATCTGGCTGCTTTCCCTATAGTTTGGTTTTACGGTGAAGTAATCTTTAAATTAATATTTTCATTTGACGTAACAACTCTTGTTGACTTAAGTGTGTTCCTCTACTTTTCTTTACTAATGGTAATTGTTTCTTCTTATTGGGGGTATCCGGCTCTATCAGCAATAGGGAAAGAAAATTATGCGCACATAGGTATTTTTGTTTCATCAATAGGGTATTTTATAGCATACTACACTACATATTCTTTAGGTGTTGTAACTATTCAGTCAATGATCTATTGTGTTTTGGTTGCGGACTTTTTAGGTATGTTGGTTAGAGTTTATTATGCAAGGAGATTTAAATTAATATGATTGAAAACAAAAAATACAATAGGTATAAAGAGTTAAAAAATAAATTGTTTTTTTTTGATTATAAAGATTATCCCTTAGACTTAGTTTTAGGTAGTTATCTGGCTAGGATGGTTTGGCAACCATCAATACGATTATTTGTTAGTTATTTTTTGTTTAATGTGAAGGATTTTCCTAATCTAAATTCTGGTGATACAATCCTCACATATTCAACCAAAAGAAATGATTATTATGAGTTAATGTCTAGGTTCTTTCCTAATATTATACCTCAGTATGTTCGTATTGAAAGTACTGGAAATGGAAAAGTTAATAATTTGTTCGAATCAATAAGGGCTACCTTTAGGGCTACAGTTTTCTTAAGAAATGTAAAGTGTAAAATAAACGACAAAATAATTCTTGTTCTTGGGGTTTCCCTGGCGTTTAAGGTAATTGATGAAATAGAGAAGAAAGACATAAAGTGTAAGAGATATATAGCATTTAACAGTTCATATCTAATCGAGTCTTTTTTATCTTACTATTTTAGGAAGCGAAAAATACAGACGTATAGTTTACAGCATGGAATTTATTTTGATTATATTAATGAAAAGCCAATTGATGTGATAAACTATGAGAATGTGTGCGCCAATGAAATTATAATGTGGGGAGAGTACTCCAAAAGAGAGGTCGAGAATATTATTCCTAGTTCTTCAAGGTGTAAGGTTTATGGTTATCCAGTTGAGGATATTCCAGAAAGGATGGTCTCCAAAGCGATATTGGTTTTACTACCAAGAAAAATATACTTAAAAGAGTGCGTAGAACTTATTGAATACTTAAAAAAATTTGATGAAGAGTACATTGTAAGGTCTCATCCATCGATTATTTCAAATATGCAAGAAATGGAGTTGTATAAAAATAATATTTCAATTGATAATAATAGTAGTCTTAAAGAAACATTGCTTAAGTATAGATATAGAGCAGTTATAGGTTTTAATTCAACTGCTCTTTTTGAGGCATCCTTATATAAACAGAAAGTGTTGCTTTTTAAAACTGATAATCAAGAATTTAGAAACCCAGGGTTTAAAGAAATCGATATCAATTCAAGCCTTTCTGAATGCGTTTGTGATATAGGTGATAAAGTGGGAAGTGAATATTTTTTTAAGAAAATTGAAGCGTCAAATAAGTTGTGTTAATTTCTTATCGAATTATTTAATTGATATTAACCTAATGATTCTTCAAGGAGGCGATTTTTCGGATGTTATTATTTAGTCTCGTTTTATCTAACATTATTTTGTTTGTGTTTTTTGAAGTATCAATGGCGCCCGTCTAATTTGTATTCTTTGGTAGAGATCTTAAAGTTAAAAGTAAAATTTAAATGGTGACTTCTGAAATGCCTGATGAAAATTATTACAATGTTAGTATTCTAGTTCTTCTTTACAATAAAGAAGTGATAAATTCGGTTACACTAAATACGATTATCTCGTCTAATGTTAAGTTTATAAATTGTAAGTTGGTTATTTGGAACAATGGGCCCAGCCCCTTATGTCATAAAGATATAAAACCATTTCAAGACCTAGGTCTCATGGTTGTAATTAAAGAAACGTTAACTAACGAGTCGTTAGCCAAAATATATAACAAATTTATAGCAATGCAGTTTAGTCATAAATATGTATTTTTAGATGATGATTCTACGTTAAACTCTGTATATCTGGAAGAAACCTTATTGGCTTCTAAAGATGACGTAACCATACCAATGATTCGTTTCAATGGAGAGATAGTGGGACCATTGTGTAATTCCGGTATAATTGAACATCCACAAAGAATTTCTGGTCAGGATAAGGTTACAGCTATAGGCACAGGAATCATAGTGGGAAGCAAGGTGATTGGAAAAATTAGTGATAAATATGATTCTGTATTTGATGAAAAGTTTTATTTATATGGTGTCGACACGACTTTTTTCTTTCGGACTCACAACATCTCTCAGGTTGAATTTAACGTGATTGAAGGCTTTGAGCACTCCCTATCTAGACTCGAGAAGGAATCAGAAGAAAAATCATATTTTCGAATGAAAGAAAGAACCTATGCTTATGCTTTACTAATAAGATATTATAAGCCTTTATTTGTTTCATGTTACTTTTTCTTTCGAACTTTATTATCTACCTTTGTAAAAATATTACTTTTCAAAAGAAATTCTATATTGTTGACCGATTTCTTAAAAGCTTTTATTTTTGGTAAACACTACAGGAGTTAAATATGTAACTATGTTCATCGTGCGCTAATAGATGATTTTATGTTTTTTGGGCTGTGAAGGTACATGTTTTTATTGTTTGAATTTAAATGTTTAAGTGTTATTTCTTCTGATTTAAAATTAGATCTGTAGGTATATGTGAGAAAAATAAAAGTATTACACTGTTTAGTGAGAATTGGCTCTGGTGGTGTTGAGCAAAGACGTTTACTTTTAGCTAAGTATTTGGATGAAAATAAATATGAGCAAGTATTCTTGTGTACGGATGAGATTGGAGAATTGGCAGGTGAGTTTAGGGAGAACGGTAATAAAGTTATTTGTATTGGTCTAATGAAAAATATATTTGATATTGGAAAGTATATAGAGGTTATACGTGTAATTAAAAACTTCAAACCTGATATAGTGCACGGTGCTGTTTTTGAGGGGAATGCACTTGCTACTGTAGCAGGGACATTAACTAGGGCTAAAATCATCATAGCAGAAGAGACCTCAGACCCCGAAAATAGGCGATGGCGTGGGCATTTATTGGTGAGGTTTTTCTTTAGTTTGGCGGATAAAGCTGTTGGTGTCTCACCTTTTGTTTCTGACTACCTAAAATCTAAGTTAAAGATAGATCCAAAAAAAATTGTCACCATTATAAATGGCGTTGCTAATGGGCGTATAATGCCTACGAACAGAGAGCAAACTAGAGAGAGATTATGTATTTCTGATGATACTTTTGTTATCGGTTTTGTTGGACGATTAGAGGATGACGTAAAGCAAGTTAGCTTACTCATCAAGGTAGTTGAGAAACTTGTCAGAGAAGGTAAGAAAGTTCATTTATTAATAGTAGGAGATGGTGAAGATAGAGCATTACTGGAGGCATTATCTAATGATCTGATTTTATTGAAGTGTATCACTTTTGTGGGCTACCAACCTACTACAGACCAGTTTTATGCAGCAATGGATTTGTTTTGTCTTCCATCTAGAAGAGAGTCATTTGGATTAGTCTTGGCTGAAGCTATGTTTGCTAATCTACCTATTGTTGCATCAAATGTTGGTGGTATCCCCTTTGTAGTTGAAGATGGTGTATCTGGCTTATTAGCAAAATCTGGAGATGAGGTAGATTTTTACAATAAAATATTAACGGTTATAAAATCCCCAGTATTAAGGGATAATTTGAGGGAAAGCGGCTATTTACGGGCTTCGAAATTATTTAGCGAAGAGTCTTATTGTAATGCTGTGGATGCTTTTTATACGGATTTACTCAGGGGTAATAATTAATTGAATATTCTTTTCGTCACTTGGGATGGTCCACAAACAAATTATTTATCAAGCCTATTCTTGCCGATATTCAAAGGATTGGTTGAGATGGGATTCAGTGTTTCTGTACTTCAATTTACTTGGGATAATCAAGATAAAATCCAAAGCAATGCTGCTATCTGTGCTAAGTCAGACATTAATTATAACCCTGTGAAAGTACTTAGGAAGCCTTCGGCTGCATTGGGTTCACTAATCAGTGCATGGCATGGCAAAAAGCATATAGCCGATATGGTAAAGCAGTATAATATAGATATAGTCATGCCAAGAAGCACATTACCTGCTTTAGCTAGTATGTTAGCGACAAAAAAAACTGAGTTTAAACTGTTATTTGATGCAGATGGTTTACCGCTTGATGAAAGGGTCGATTTTGCAGGCTCTAACCCTACTTCGATAGTTCATAGAGTCATGCGTGATATAGAGCAGCAAGCGATTGTTAGGGCCGATGCTGTCATTACACGTTCTTCTGTTGCTAGTAATATACTTAGGCATAGAGCTGGTGCAGGGGTTTCAGTAGATAAGTATTTTGAAGTAAGCAATGGCCGGTCCAAAGAGGTATTTAAACCGCTTGGTCATGATAATCGCAATGCTATAAGGAAAGCCTTAAATATTTCCGACTCAGCACCGATAATTGTTTATGCTGGCTCACTAGGCCCACAGTACTGTATGCAGCAAATGTTCTCTTTTTACAATAAAATAAAAATAATGCTGCCCGATACTAAGTTGCTAATCTTATCTTCTGAGTTTTCAGCTTTTAAAGATATAGCTAAATCCGATAAATCTGTTATTTATAAAGCCTTAAATCCCTCTGAAATCCCAAAGTATTTAAGTGCCAGTGATATTGGGCTAGCAATCCGAGAGCCAAGATTTTCTATGCAAGGCGTAGCCCCAATTAAACTTGGTGAGTACCTAATGTGTGGCCTGCCAGTTATTGCAACTGAAGGTGTGGGCGATACAAAAATGATCACTGATAAAGCTGGATTTTTACTACGGGAAAATAGTGAACTCCAATTGAAAAAAGCTGCTGAGTGGTTTACGCACTGCTTTAAAGCAAAGCCTGACGAGGATTATATTGCTACTATTGGCGTTAAACATTTTTCTTTGGAAAACACGGTAGAGCAATACGCAGCAGCGATACAGTTTATAAAATGAAAAAAATATTATTACTTTCTAAGTACACTCGTAAAGGTGCTAGCTCTCGTTTACGAACTATGCAGTATATCTCTTATTTAGAGGCTGAAGGTTTCAGTATAGATATTCAGGCGCTATTTGATGATGATTACCTCACCTGCTTGTATGCAAAAAAACAACAATCAAAGCTAAAGTTAATAAAACTGTTCTTATACAGATTTAAAGCATTATTAAGCAGTTATAAGTACGATGTTATATGGGTTGAATATGAGATTTTTCCTTACTTCCCTGCTGTTTTTGAACGTATTTTAAAGCTGTTCAATGTTAAGTATATAGTCGATTACGATGATGCTATATTCCACAATTACGATTTGTCTAATAACCCTGTTATTAAAAATACTCTCAGTAGAAAAATAGATGTAGCTATGAAACATGCATCTTTAGTTGTATGTGGCAATGAATACCTTATGAGCCGTGCTCGAAATTCGGGTGCAAACGATGTGGTGTATATTCCCACAGTTGTTGACTATCATCGCTACCAACCCATCGATATTGTTGATAATTCTACCATTAATATCGGTTGGATAGGCTCACCATCAACGCAGAAGTATATTGTTCAGTTAGCTCCTGTTTTTCTTGAGCTAGCAGCTAAACATAGTATAAAAATTTCGTTGGTAGGGGCTAGTGCGGATATTCATAATGTGTTCGGTAACTTGGATGCAGAGATCCTACCATGGTCAGAAGAGTTAGAGGCTAGCTATATCCAGTCTTTTGATATCGGCTTGATGCCGCTTGTTGATGGCCCTTGGGAGAAAGGGAAATGTGGTTATAAGCTTATTCAATACATGGCATGTGGGGTGCCAGTAATTGCATCCCCAATAGGGGTAAATACCAATATTGTTAACAACAACAAATGTGGACGCTTAGCTGCAAATAACGAAGAGTTTTACCAACATTTAATAGATTTAATAAACGATAGCAATATGCGAAAGAGTATGGGGGATTATGGTCGCAAGGCTGTAGTAGAGCATTATTCATTGCAGGAACAAGCCCCGAAATTAATCGAGATGTTTCGCTCAACAATTCAGAGGAAGTAATTATGTGTGGTTTTACGGGTTTTATTTCCTACTCATCAACTAAGATTGATTTTCTAGATGCTACTATTATTAATATGAACAATATATTATATAACAGAGGCCCAGATAGTGATGGTATTTGGTCGGATTCTAATATTGGTATTGCGTTAGGGCATAGACGTTTAGCTATCCAAGACTTATCTCCCGCTGGTCATCAACCCATGATGTCTAACTCTGAACGTTATGTCATGGTATTTAACGGTGAAGTATATAACCACCTTGACTTACGTGCAGAATTACCTGGTACACAATGGCGCGGGCACTCTGATACAGAAACTATTCTTGCTTGTATTGATTCTTGGGGTTTTAAGCAAACATTAGAAAAGTTAACGGGTATGTTTGCTATCGCTCTTTGGGACAAGCAGACTAACAAATTGTCTCTGGCCAGAGATAGGCTTGGGGAAAAGCCCTTATACTATGCAGTACATAATGATACGCTTATTTTTGGTTCGGAGTTAAAAGCACTCAAGCAACACCCTAATTTCAAGAGCGATATTGATCGTAATGTATTAGCTTTATATATGAGGCATAATTGTATTCCTGCCCCATATTCAATATACAAAGATACGTTTAAATTAATGCCGGGTTCATTTGTTTGTATAGATTCATCGTTAAATATTGTAGAGGACGTTTATTGGTCGGCAACGAACGTTATCAATAATAATGCACGTAACCGATTTGAAGGAAGCCCTCAGGAAGCTGTTGAGCAACTCGATAAAGTGTTAACTAAAGCCATCACACGTCAAGTATTGGCGGATGTACCTTTAGGTGCTTTTTTATCGGGTGGTATAGATTCGACTAGTATCGTTGCTTTGATGCAGGCTAATACCAATTCTAAAGTTAAAACCTTCACCATGGGTTTTGAGAGTAAAGATTATAACGAAGCTGAGCATGCTAAAGTTGTTGCTAATCATTTAGGTACAGAGCATACAGAACTATATGTTACTCCTAAAGATGCTATGGACGTTATCCCTGATTTGCATCATTACTATGATGAACCTTTTGCTGATTCGTCGCAAATACCTACCTTTTTAGTCTCAAAACTTGCAAAGTCGAAGGTTACTGTAGCTTTATCTGGTGATGGCGGTGATGAGCTTTTTGCGGGTTATAACAGGCATCAACTCAGTAGTAACGTGTGGCCGAAAGTATCAAAGTTACCTTACAGTTTAAGACGAGGGTTAAGTGCTGCTCTTCATTGTTACAGCCCTAGGCAACTTGATAAGCTAAATGCTATTTTACCCAGTCACAGGAAAATGCGCTTACTAGGTGATAAGTTACATAAAGCTGCAAATGTAATTGGAGCCAAAGATGATATGAGCCTTTACTTAGGGCTTGTTTCGCAGTGGAAGTCTCCATCGGATGTTGTGTTAGGGGGGCAAGAACCAGACACGATTATTACAAGTAATAACTTAAGTTCAAATTTAGGCACGACACATAAGATGATGGCATTAGATATGATGACTTACATGCCGGATGATATTTTGACTAAAGTAGACAGAGCCGCTATGGCTGTATCATTAGAAACCAGGGTGCCCATGTTAGATCACTCTGTAGTCGAATTCGCATGGAGTCTACCCTTAAATATCAAGTTAAAAGATGGAATTACCAAGTGGCCATTGCGTGAGTTGTTGTATAAATATGTACCTAAAGAATTAATCGAACGCCCTAAAATGGGCTTTGGGATCCCCCTTGATAATTGGTTAAGAGGCCCTTTAAAAGATTGGGCCGAAGAGTTACTTAATCCAATTCGCTTACAGCGTGAAGGCTATTTTAACGAGAAGCTTGTAACTAAAACTTGGCATCAGCATTTGTCTGGTAACTCTACGTTTACCCAAGAGCTATGGTGTGTGTTGATGTTTCAACAATGGTTGGAAAGCGAGGTTGTTTAGTTGGAACTTACCTTAATTAATACCCATTATGATGTATACATAGCGTTTGCACTATTTTTATTATCCTTCTGGTTGATCTTTAATATATCCAAGCAAGTCCTTGTAGGCACAAAACTTGGGACGATATTATACCTATATCATTCACTGTTTAGTGTTGTGTACTTTGGTTTTGTAAGCAATTATGGAGGAGATGTTGGTCATTATCTCATTAAAGGTGGAGTGTTTGATGGCAGAGGATTTGCTCTCGGCACCGTCGGTCTAGTTCAATTGTGCCGTTTGCTTCAAGACATCGGCATATCTAATTTAGGTATATGGATTTTATTTAATCTTATGGGAGCGATAGGGTTAATTTATGTTGCAGGTTCTTTGTATTCTATAACATCGAAAAAATCGTTTTCTAGGCGAATAGCATTAGTATTTCTATTTTTGCCATCATTAAGCTTTTGGAGCGCAGGGGTTGGAAAAGATGCTATCTCGTTTTTAGCTATGGCTTTGGCTTTATACTCAGCTATATATTTTTCTAAACGAATACATTTGATGATAATAGCGATACTATTAATGCTGTTTGTAAGGCCACATATGGCAGGAATGTTCATTATTGCTATCGTTTTATCTTCTGTTTTACAAAAAGAAATTCCATTACTTACACGCTTGACTATCGGTGGGTTAGGACTTGGTGTTGCTGCAATCTTGATACCGTTTGCGCTTAATTATGCAGGGGTAAACGAGGATGCATCCAATTTAGGTGAATATGTTAAAGGTAGAGCACAAGCTAATTTACATGGAGGTGGTGCAGTGGACATTGCTTCTATGCCATTGCCATTGCAAATGTTTACTTACTTGTTTCGACCATTGCCAATAGAAGCCCGAAGCATTACCCAACTTTTGGCATCTTTAGACAACGTTTTTTTACTTTATTTAGCTTATTTGGGTTTTAAGAGCCGCAGTGTGGTGCGTAATATCGTATTAGAAGGTAACCGTCATTTTATGTGGTTTTATGTGTTGTTAGCGTGGTTGATCCTCTCTATGACTACCGCTAATTTAGGAATATCAGTTAGACAAAAATGGATGTTCACGCCTATGTTGGTTTATTTATTACTAAGCTATATAGCAGCAAGAGAGAAAATTAATTCTAATGAAAAATAAGAAATTTGTATTAATTGCTAGCTTCCCAGGTTCCATTCTCTCATTCAGGGGGGCATTAATTACAGCAATCCAAAAGGAAGGCTATGAAGTCCATGTAATAGCTCCTCACATGGAACTTGAGTTACTTAATGGCCTAGAAGTAGAATCTGTGGTTGTACATCAAATTGAGTTACAGCGAACTGGGCTAAACCCTTTAAAAGATTTAGCCTCCCTTTTTTCTATTGCAACATTGCTTAACAAAATCAAACCAGAAAAGGTGCTTTCTTATACTATCAAACCGGTAATTTACGGATCCATCGCTGCCAAACTGGCTAACGTACCCTCAATATATTCGTTAATTACGGGTCTCGGATATGCCTTTACTGGTGAGGCTACTGGTAAACGTAAAATTATTCAGAAGGTTCTACATGGCATGTATAAAGTGGCATTAAGTACGAATAAACAAGTGTTTTTCCAAAATAGTGATGATAAAGCGCTGTTTAAAAAGCTCGGTTTGAGTCCAAAAACACTTAACCCAACAGTCGTGAATGGTTCAGGAGTTGATGTGTGCAGTTTTAGTACTGCTCCGTTCAGTGATACTTGTGATTTTTTACTGATAGCACGTTTACTTGGCGATAAAGGCGTTCGGGAATATGCACAAGCTGCCAAACAGTTAAAGCTATCTCACCCACAGGCAACCTGTCGCTTAGTGGGTTGGATTGATGATAATCCAGATGCTATCAAGCAGACTGAGCTTGATGAGTGGGTTGATGGTGGCTATATCGATTTTTTGGGCAGAAAATGCGATGTGAAGCCTGCTATCGAGCAATGTAATGTCTATGTATTGCCTTCTTATCGTGAGGGGACACCACGAACTGTTCTAGAAGCAATGGCAATGGGCAGACCAATTATAACCACTGATGCACCAGGTTGTAGAGAAACCGTTAAAGATGGAGAGAATGGCTATTTAGTCCCTGTACAAAATAGCGATGCCATTTATAAATGTATGGTTGAGTTTGTTGAAAATAAAGAACTAATAATAAAAATGGGCGCTAAATCAAGACAGATGGCAGAGCAGAAGTTTGATGTACATAACGTTAACCATAAAATGCTAGCAACAATGGATATGCTGTAATGAAACGCTTAATCGATTTTTCCGCCTCACTACTAGCCCTTATCTTATTATCGCCAATTATGCTTATTACCGCTTGGCAGATAAAAAAGAAACTAGGTAGCCCAGTATTGTTTAAGCAGCAGAGACCAGGTCTAAATGGAAAGCCATTTAACATGCTTAAATTCCGCAGTATGAAAGATGGAGTGGATAGCAACGGTAATTCACTCCCCGATGAAGACCGCTTAACGCCATTTGGTCAAAAACTTCGTGCAACAAGTTTGGATGAGCTTCCGGGGTTACTGTCAGTACTGAAAGGGGATATGAGCCTAGTAGGACCTCGTCCCCTGTTAATGCAATATCTACCTTTATATAACAAACGCCAAGCTACTCGCCACCATGTTCGCCCTGGTATTACTGGCTGGGCTCAGGTGAATGGACGTAACGCCATTAGCTGGGAGCAAAAGTTTGAATACGATGCTTGGTATGTAGAAAACCAATCCCTTTGGCTTGATATGAAAATACTGCTTTTAACGGTAAAAAAAGTATTATTTAAAGCAGACATTTCAGCGGACGGGCATGTAACCATAGAGCCATTCAAAGGTACGCCAGAGCCGAGTAAACCTAATGACTAATATAGCCATCTTAGGCTCCAGCGGTCACGGTAAGGTAATTGCAGAGCTTGCAGTATTAAATGGATTTCACCATATCCATTTTTTTGATGATGCATGGCCAAATATTGCTCAACTCGAGCATTGGCAAGTTGTCGGTAATACCGAATCGCTGATAAGACAATTAGGTGACTATGATGGTGTTGCGATAGCTATAGGCAACAATGCCATTCGCCTTGAAAAGTTTGCTCAGCTAAGCGCATTAGGAGCGCAGCTAGTAAACTTAATTCACCCTTCAGCTGCAGTAAGCGAGCTTGCTAAGCTAGGAAAGGGCGTTGTGGTAATGGCTAACGCCTCAATAAACCCGTTTGCATCTATTGGGAATGCTTGCATTATTAACACTAACTCATCCATTGACCACGACTGTGTTCTTAGAGACGCGGTACATATTAGCCCTGGAGCTAACTTAGCTGGTGCAGTTTCAATAGGGCAATGCAGTTGGATTGGTATTGGTAGCCAGGTAAAACAGCTGATTAATATTGGCGTTCACGTTGTTGTGGGGGCTGGCGGTACAGTAATAAACGATATACCTGATAATCAAATGGTTGTGGGTACTCCCGCAAAACCGTTACATAAATAGTCATAAATTGTCTTTCTGGATCCAAACCCAGAACTTATTCTCTTTGGAATATTCATGCTAAATACAAATTTTTCTCCATGGCCTAGCTTTACTCAAGAAGAAGCGGACGCCGTAAGTAAGGTTGTACTTTCAAATAAAGTAAACTATTGGACCGGCCAAGAAGGTCGTGAGTTCGAAAAAGAATTCGCGGCTTGGGCAGGCTGTGAATATGCCATTGCATTAGGTAATGGCACACTTGCGTTAGATGTCGCGCTTAAAGCGCTAGGTGTTGGTGTGGGTGATGAAGTGATCACTACATCACGTACTTTCCTAGCGTCTGCTTCGTCCATTGTCACCTCGGGTGCAAGCCCTGTGTTTGCGGATGTGGATTTAAATAGCCAGGTCATTACCGCAGAAACCATTGAAGCGGTGTTAACGCCAAAAACCAAAGCGGTAATCGTGGTTCACCTTGCAGGAATGCCAGCAGAGATGGATGCCATTATGGCGCTGTCTGAACAGTACGGTTTCTACGTGATCGAAGATTGCGCCCAAGCACATGGCGCAAAGTACAAGGGCCGCAGTGTCGGGTCTATCGGACACATTGGTGCGTGGTCTTTCTGCCAAGATAAGATCATGACTACAGGTGGTGAAGGTGGCATGGTCACCACCAATGATAAAGACTTATGGTCGTTTATGTGGTCTTACAAAGATCATGGCAAGAGCTATGACGCTATTTATAACCGTGAACACGAACCGGGTTTTCGTTGGCTACATGAAAGCTTTGGCACCAACTGGCGCATGACCGAAATGCAAGCCGTGATTGGTCGCATACAGCTTACTCGTATGGCTGAATGGACAGCATCGCGCCAAGCGAATGGCAAAGCAATTGATGATGCGGTGGCTGATTTACAAGTGGTACGTCGCGTTCAGGTGCCGGAGTACAGTGAGCATGCGGAATATAAGCATTACCTGTTCGTTGAGCCGCAACAGCTTGCAGAGGACTGGACACGCGACAAAATTGTGGATGCTATTGTGGAACTAGGCGTACCGGCTTTTCAAGGTAGCTGCTCAGAAGTGTATTTAGAAAAAGCCTTTGATGGCACGCCGTGGCGACCAAAGCAGCGTTTAGCTAATGCAGTGGCGCTAGGAGAAACCAGTTTAATGTTTTTAGTTCACCCGACGTTAACGTCGCAAGAAGTAGAAAAAATGTGTCACGCCATTAAGAGCGTCTTACAACAAGCACAGCGTTAACAATAGCGTGAGCAGTTTTTTATATCGGCTCTGATGTCGGCTTAACATCAGAGCCGCTGTACCTTTCTGGTACTTTCTACTCTATAATCCCATCGTTAACCAATCGCGGCTGACGATGCTCATTATTATAAAATAAACATTCGTTGGCGAAGAGAAAACTTATGCAGCATATCCATTTTATATGGCAACTATCGCGCGGGCAGAAACGACTGATCAGTGTTTTCATTGATGCCGTATTAATCTTTATATCCTTGCACCTAGCAATGTGGACACGATTAGGCGAATTCAGTTACCTCGAAAATACCGACTATGACCTAATATCTGTACTGGTTATTGTATCGACGATCATTATTTTCACTAAACTGGGTTTATACAGAGCGGTGCTGCGTTATCTTACCTTTCATGCCCTCTTTGTGGTGACATTAGGCGCAACCTTGTCAGCTATAGTGCTAGCGGTGCTTGCGTTCTATTTCCAAGAACAAGTCCCAAGAACCGTCCCTATTATCTACGGCGCATTCTTAGCACTCTTTTGCGGTGCGCCACGGCTTATGGTGCGTTCACTGTTTGCCACCAGAAATACCCGCAGCAGCAAAGAAGTGGTGATTTACGGTGCAGGCTCTGGCGGTAGGCAGTTAGCGCTGGCGCTAAGAAGCTCCGAGCAATACCGAGTGCGCGCGTTCATTGATGACGACAGAACCCTCACCAATACCGTCATACTAGGCTTGCCCGTAATCCCTATGGATGATGCGCACCGCTTAATCTTAAAACACGAAGTGCAACAGATATTGCTGGCGGTACCTAGTGCGTCGCGCGCACGTCGTAAGGTTATTATTGAAAAGTTGGCGCCGTTACCAGCAGAAGTATTAACCGTGCCAGACATGTTAGACATCGTGTCGGGTAAAGCGACCATTGATGAGCTAAAAGACGTGCCGATTGAAGACTTGCTAGGGCGAGACGCCGTTGCGCCTCAGTCGGTGTTAATGGAGCAAAATATTCGTGATCAGGTGGTAATGGTCACTGGCGCAGGGGGCTCGATTGGGTCTGAACTTTGTCGACAGATTTTATTGCAAAAACCGAAGTCGCTTATTTTGTTTGAGCTGTCTGAATTTTGCTTGTATCAAATCGATCGTGAGCTCACGCAAATTAACGACAGTGAAGATCTCGGCGTGGCGATTATTCCATTATTGGGCTCGGTTCAACGTTTTCATCGCCTGCAAACCTCACTAGAAGCCTTTAAAGTCGACACGGTTTATCATGCCGCAGCGTACAAGCATGTCCCGTTGGTCGAATACAATGTGATAGAAGGCGTGCGTAATAACATCTACGGCACGTACAACACCGCAAAAGCAGCGATTGCCGCTAATGTGAAATCATTCGTGCTCATTTCAACCGACAAAGCCGTGCGTCCAACCAATGTGATGGGCACAACGAAACGCATGGCGGAACTTGGCCTGCAAGCCTTGGCGGAAGAAGAAGCGAAAAAAGAAAACGGTACCCGTTTTTGTATGGTGCGCTTTGGTAATGTACTGGGTTCATCTGGCTCAGTGATTCCTTTGTTTAAAAAGCAAATCGCCAACGGTGGCCCGCTCACGGTGACTCACGCAGATATTACCCGCTTCTTTATGACCATCCCTGAAGCGGCGCAGTTAGTGATACAAGCCGGTGCCATGGGGAAAGGTGGCGACGTGTTTGTGCTTGATATGGGTGAGTCAGTTAAAATTACCGATTTAGCGAAAAACCTAGTTAGCCTGTCGGGGATGGAAGTGAAAGATGAGGCTAACCCGGACGGCGACATAGAGATTCAGTACACAGGGTTAAGGCCTGGTGAAAAACTGTATGAAGAGTTGCTGATTGGCGACAACGTTAGCCAAACCGCGCACACACGGATTATGACTGCAAAAGAGGTGCGCTTACCGCTTGCTGAGTATGATTGCCTGTTAGAGCGCCTAGACAACGCTTGCCATGATATGAACCACGAGCTAATTCGCCAATTATTGTTAGATGCCCCCACGGGTTTTGCCCCGTCAGATGGCATTAGCGATAAAGTTTGGGTATCAAGGCAAGTTGAGCGACAAGATAATGTGATCGACTTTGATGATAGTGTGATAGTGCAAAAAGCCTAGTGTTATAAACATAGCGTTATTAACCTAGTGTTATAAAACTAGCGAAAGCATCATAAAACCCAAAGGCAGCCTCTCATCAGGTTGCCTTTTTTGTTTGTGGCTTTTACTTTAGCTTCTATCACCAAACTTGCTATCCTTCCCTCGATATTTAGTCATGCTTGCTCTGCCCCTGCAACACTGGACACTCGGTTAAGCGACATTCTGTTTTTCAAAGTTGATTGAGAGAAAAAAAAATACAGGACAGCCATAGATTTCCCAATTTTCCAAAAAAATCGTATGTTCAACTCACTGTACAAGTAGAGTGATAAAGACTACACTTGTTCCATTAAATGTACATGTGGAGGTTCTTATGAGAATCGTATCTTTTACTGAAGCTAGAAATGGTCTCAAAGCCGTTTTAGACGGTGTCGTTAACGATGCTGATACAACAGTTATTACACGTCGTGACTCTGAAGATGCAGTGGTGATGTCTTTAGACTACTACAATAGCCTTATGGAGACTGTGCACTTACTACGCTCTCCTAAAAACGCTGAGCATCTAAACCGCTCGATAGAACAGTACCGTGCAGGTGCAACAACAGCACGAGGGTTAATTGATGAGTAGTAGGCAGCGTATACTGTCGTGGACTGACGACGCTTGGGATGATGACCTGTATTGGCAAACGCAAGACAAGAAAACGCTTAAGCGCATCAATACACTCATCAATGATGTTAAGCGCTCTCCATTTGAGGGTATTGGTAAACCAGAGCCGTTAAAAGAGAACTTATCTGGTTTTTGGTCTCGCCGTATTGATGACACTAATCGGCTTGTGTACGCAATCGATGATAACGCAGTAACAATAATTTCCTGTCGTTACCATTATTAAGCCTTATTAGAAGAGCAGAATAAACGAGAATAAATTGGATACCCATATAATTGACGCTACCATTTAGTACGGCATGTCGATACCGCTACCGCAAAGTCTTGGAGTGATGAAGAGGTGGCTCAGCGTTGGACTACGTTATATAAAGCACCCATGCTAGTTACTCGCTGGCTCAAAGGCGAGTTAAAGTCCAAAGCTGAAACGCGCAAAACGCTCGAACTCATAGATGAGTGGCGTGACCGATTGAGCGATATCTCTTGGTTTATGCGTAATCTTAATGAGTATGTCGCACGTGAGACCAATAAAGAAGAGGGCTGTAAAGGCCGGTTCTGGGAAGGGCGCTTTAAGTCTCAAGCCTTGCTGGATGAAAAAGCGTTGCTTAGCTGTATGGCATATGTCGATTTAAATCCAGTGTCAACGCCAGTTTAAAATTGACCCACTTATCGACGTTATCGCCGAAGTAAAACTGACCCACCCACGTAATTAACTTCTACTTTCAGATAGATTTTCTAGTACAGTTGGTATCGCAGTCATTAATGACTTAATCGCAAACATTCTTAAGGTTTGAGCGTACCTCTGAGTAATTCATTACACATCATACTGGTCTTCTCTTTTGCTAAAACACACTTCAATATATTACGTACTTGTTTAAGTACAACTTTGTTATGGGGCGGCGGGACGATAAGGCAGAACCCTGCAACTTTAAATGCGGTGGTAACAGCAAAATGCTTCTTCACTCGCAGCTAGCGAGTTCTCTCATGTTAAAGCGGTTTTCCTAACTAACCTTTGATGAATACCATTGTGAGAGGAACCCTATGCTATTTATTACCAATCGAATCCCCAATCAATCTGCACGTTCTAAAAAGAATCGTGCCATTTCTTTTAATTATCAAAATACCGACATCTCTAAATGGCTCTACTTTTGTGAGCGTCGCGGCAGCGGGGACTATGTGGAAGTATTATCAGAAACCTTGTTTGCCAAGCTCAAGGCACTACCCAATGAGACTCAGATATTATTTTACTTACATGGGTTTAATAACAACATGGAGCCGGAAGTTTTTGAGCGAGCAACCGAACTGCAAGCGGTATTCGATAAGCAGAAAAAAGGCTTAGTCTTGGTCGTGCCGATTATTTGGCCGTGTGACGATGATCATGGCGTTGCCATAGTGGATGATTATTGGGATGACCAAAAAGCGGCCGATCATTCAGGTGTTGCTTTTGCGCGTTTATTTTATAAATTTGATGCGTGGCGCCGAAGCAGTGTGCAGCAACAGTTTCCCTGTTTGAAGCGCATGAATGTATTGGCGCACTCTATGGGTAATCGCGTATTAAAAAACGCCATGGCGTCATGGGTAGAGGATGAGCGATTAGGGGGGATGCCACAATTGTTTAGAAATGTATTTATGGTCGCAGCGGATGTGGAAAACCACTGCTTGCAAGAAGAGGAACCTGGTCGGCACATTGTCGATGCGAGCAAAAATGTACTCGTATTTTATGCCAGTGATGACTTGGCGATGTCGGCATCGAAAGTGGCTAACCTGAAAAATATCACTGCCTCACGCCGTTTGGGTATGACAGGGCCAGAAAATTTATCGCTATTGCCGAAAAAGGTGTACGAGTTTGACTGCGATGGTTTTAATAATCGCTTTGATTTCCCTGCTGGGCATAGCTACTTTTTAACCGATAAGAAAGGCAATATCAGCCTAATTATTCAGACGATGTTTGAGGCGATAAAAACCGGTCGAGTCAGTGGTGATAAAAGCCAGCGACTTGATGATTGACTAGGACCTTATTCGCGTCCTAGTCATTTACCCCTAACCATGCATTGTTCACCGATGGGTTAATGTCTGGTTTTTTAAGTGGTTTTGGCTACCTTGAAAGGCGCCGTTAGTCTGGCATCGCTCGTCGCATTTGATCTGCATTCTTAAAAAACCAAAATGATCCTAAGCAAAAGAAAAGTGTGCAAAGCGAAGCTAGGATAATTTGGATATTTTCCGTGACCAATAGCATGGCAATGGCAGCGAGGGCCAAGGCTATGACGATAAATTCAACAAAGCGGCCAGCACCTTTGTTTTTATGGCGAAATGAAGCGTAGCGAAGTGTGAGTGACAATCCCATATTAGTTACATTCCCAATATTGATGACGACCGCTTATCCTTGAGGTCTGTCTATTTTAATCTTTGATCAAGTTACTTGGTTATTCATAATGAACATTATAAGGATACGGCAGGGAGTATAATTTTATTAAATGCGGATTTTAAAAGTGGAATGAAGCTCTAATTTACAAGGCTATCAATAAGTGTGAGTGCGCATAATAAAACTTATTAATAAGTTTGGGATATACGAAAAGAACGGAAGCACCTCAGTTACGCGGAAGATAACGTGCTTCATCGGATGAACGCTAAAGTGAAGCCTGACTTTATGTGGTCATTACAGAAAAGGGCGGATAAGTGCCCAATTTCTATTTGAGTTGTTAGGCTGTTTGTTACCAATGCAAGTCGAGGTCCTGACCGATTAATGTGCTTTGTTCGTGTTCAGGTATCGTCTGCCAGTTTGCTAAAATTTGCCTGACTTCTAAATCGTCGACAGCTTTACTGATGACTTTATTCTTGGTTTTTAACTCTAGTGAATATTGCCCTTGAGCTTTTGCAGCGGTGGTGTGTTGCCATTGATTTTTTGAAGCGGCCAACGTTTGTATTGGTCCCCAAGCGAGGGCAAAGCGAGTGCAAAGCGAGTGTCAGGCAATTCTAGCCAAAGTGTCAGAGAGCTGCAGTCCATAAATCTTCCTTGATAGCAGTAACTTAAAAGCATCTGTGACAAGCAAGTCATCAGTGCAATATTGTGGTTATAATGTGATGTTGCTATTTTGTTAATTTATCGTGTTTGTTTCGTGTTGTCTAGCTATAGTGATTTTGCATATTACTTCCGTCGTCTTACTCACCCTTGCTAGTTGGTACTCTTACTTATCGCTTATTGCTTATCGCTTAGCTATCTATGTACTGACCGTGACCTATCTAAAGCTGGTTGCTTGCATATCAGCCGCCACTTCTAGCTCAATGCTCGTTTTTATATCAATGTTCATTTCTATATCAACGCTCACCTCTCTTTTTATTGTTATCCCTGCGCAGGAATGACGAGGGTGTGGTGAATGGCTGTGTTGTAGGAGGGATGAGGTTGTGGAGATCAGTTGGAGCTTTGATCATTGCGTGGGAAAGTTGAATTTTAGTATGAGGAACTGCGATCGAGTACGTATAGCGTTGTGCCTTGGATTGAGTTGATTTGAATATGCGAGAAAGTACCAACTAATGTTAAGCCGATGAAAGGGACACCGATGCAAAAAACAGACAAACCTATTCAGTTAGCTCCCGATGTTTACGTGGTTCACCATGGCGGAAAAAACACCGTGACGGGCTCTTGTCATGAGCTGATGATAGGGCAAGATTCCATACTGATTGATTGTGGTTTATTTCAAGGTGAAGACGCTGGTGGAAAACGTTTAGACATTGAGTTCAGCATAAAAAAGGTGAGAGCGTTAGTGCTTACTCACGCCCACATTGACCATATCGGGCGGCTGCCATGGTTATTGGCCGCTGGGTTTCGTGGTCCGATTTATTGCACTCAAGCAACGGCTCACTTGGTGCCTTTAATGCTAGAGGATGGCCTAAAACTTCAATTAGGGCTAAACCGCTATCAAAGAACGCGCATTCTCGATCTTGTTAGTAAGCACTTATACCCAGTGAGTTATGGCACATGGATACCAGTGAAAGCCCCAAACCGTGCGTATTTCACTTATCTTCGCTTTAACCCAGCAGGCCATATTCTTGGGAGTGCGTACGTAGAGGTCAAACTCCCAAACCATGAGATTGCGGTATTTTCAGGTGATTTGGGGCCAAGTAATACGCCTTTGTTACCGGACCCAGTACCGCCCAAGCGAGCCGACTACCTGTTTTTGGAAAGTACTTATGGTGACAAAGACCATGAAAGCATTGCCACTCGAAGTGAGCGATTACTTACTTTGATTAACAAAAGCTTGCAGAACGGCGGTGTGATTATTATTCCTGCTTTTAGTGTCGGTCGTACGCAAGAATTGCTGTTTGATATTGAGTCTTTGCTGCATTCTCACAACTTGAATGCACAGCTGCCTATTATTATCGATTCTCCCATGGCTGCCAAAGTTACCAACGCGTACAAACAGTATCGGAAACTGTGGAGCAAAGAAGCCAAAAGAAAGCATGCGCAGGGACGTCACCCTCTTAATTTTAAACAACACGTAGTTATTGATGACCATCGAGCACACCTAAAACTGGTTAATCGACTGGCCTCAACCGGGGAGCCAGCCATTATCATTGCTGCATCGGGTATGTGCCAAGGCGGACGAGTGATGAACTACTTGCAAGCGCTGTTACCAGACGCGAGAACGGACGTCATATTTACTGGTTATCAGGCGAAGGGAACGTTGGGAAGATCATTACAACAAAGCGCTTCAACGGTCTTGATTGATGAAAGCGAAATAACGGTTAATGCGAGTATCCATACGATGTCGGGCTACTCTGCGCACGCTGGTCAGAGTGATTTGGTTAACTTTGTCAAAGGTTTGGATATGGGGCTAAAGCAATTGCATTTGATTCATGGTGAAGAGAGGAGTAAGCAAGCACTGATTAAGGAAGTGACTCGCATTCTTCCATCGACTAAACTTACCAGTTAGATGCTTGATTAAGCTTGTCATTAGTCAGCGTGAGAAGGGTTCGCGCTTGGCCGCTATCTCAGGTACAATTTCCACTATTTTCTCTGAGTTTGAAGGTGCTAGTGCTGTCGAGTACTTTGGCGCTGGGTAATACAGAGTGTACGGTTTATAACATAGCTGGATTAGTTGCCTTTGGGGGTGTGACCTAAGGGCGGTAGCGTGTTTAAATAACTATATAAGTTAAGCGCAAGGTGGGTCATGAAAATATTGGTAACAGGTGGCTCCGGCTTCATTGGTAGTGCGGTAATTAGGCATATTCTTGACAATACAACAGACAATGTCGTGAATGTAGATGCGCTTACTTATGCCGGTAACAATGAATCGATACCGCAGCGTCAGGAAAATGATCGTTATGACTTCGAGCATGTGGATATTTGTGATTTCGCCGCATTAGAGCGTGTGTTCACAACACATCGACCAGATGCTGTCATGCACTTGGCGGCAGAATCTCATGTTGACCGCTCTATTGATGGCCCAGCCGCGTTCATTCAAACTAACTTGGTTGGGACGTTTAACTTGTTGGAAGTCTCTCGCCAATATTGGAAAACCTTGGCTAGCGAGAAGCAAGCCGCCTTTCGATTCCACCACATCTCGACAGATGAAGTTTATGGTGACCTAGAAGGTACCGATGATTTATTTACAGAAGAGACGTCTTACGAACCAAGCAGTCCGTACTCGGCAAGTAAAGCAGGTTCCGATCACTTAGTTCGCGCTTGGGGACGAACATACGGCTTCCCTGTACTGGTGACTAACTGCTCCAATAATTACGGTCCATACCATTTTCCTGAAAAACTGATCCCTTTAATGATTTTAAATGCATTGGAAGGTAAACCATTACCCGTTTACGGTGATGGCATGCAAATCCGTGATTGGTTGTTTGTGGAAGATCATGCGCGTGCGCTCTATAAGGTAGTGACGGAAGGCGTGATAGGTGAGACCTACAACATCGGTGGCCATAATGAAAAAGCTAATATTGATGTTGTGAAAACCATTTGTGCGCTACTGGAAGAGTTGGTTCCGAATAAACCTGAAGGCATTGTTAAATATCAAGATTTGATCACCTATGTGACAGACCGCCCTGGGCACGATGTGCGCTATGCGATTGATGCTTCTAAAATTGAGCGTGAGCTTGGTTGGACGCCAGAAGAAACATTCGAATCTGGCATCCGCAAAACGGTGCAATGGTATTTGAACAACCGTGAATGGTGGAGTCGTGTTCTAGACGGTTCTTATTCTGGCGAGCGCCTAGGAATACAATAAACTAACTTCACTCATTTAAGTGCTATGTATTAAGGTTCGTCCCTAGGACCTAGGACCTAGGACCTAGGACCTAGCACCAAGAACCAAGGATCGAATTTTCCATGAAAGGCATTGTCCTCGCTGGTGGCTCAGGTACTCGTTTGTATCCTTTGACTCGTGGTACCTCTAAGCAGCTACTTCCTATCTACGATAAACCGATGGTGTATTATCCAATATCGACGCTAATGTTAGCGGGGATTCGCGATATTCTAGTGATCACCACACCTGAAGACCAGGCTGGATTTCAACGGTTATTAGGTGATGGTTCGGATTATGGCATTAATTTGCAATATAAGACCCAACCAAGCCCTGATGGTCTAGCGCAGGCTTTTATTATTGGTGAAGATTTTATTGGCGATGACTCGGTTTGTTTGGTGCTAGGCGACAATATTTATTACGGTCAATCGTTCTCGAAAACACTAAAAAATGCGGCAAGTCGTGAGTATGGTGCCAGTGTGTTTGGGTACCAAGTGAAGGATCCGGAACGATTTGGTGTCGTTGAGTTTGATGACAACATGAAAGCTATTTCGATTGAAGAAAAGCCGGTACAGCCTAAATCTGATTATGCCGTGACTGGATTGTATTTTTATGACAACCGTGTCGTGGAGTGGGCAAAGCAGGTTCAACCTTCAGAGCGTGGCGAGCTAGAAATTACCACATTAAATCAAATGTATCTTGAAGATGGCTCTCTTAATGTTGAACTGCTAGGCCGTGGTTTTGCGTGGTTAGATACGGGGACCCATGAAAGCTTGCATGAAGCCTCGTCTTTTGTGCAGACCATCGAAAATATTCAAGGCTTGAAAATAGCCTGTCTTGAGGAAATCGCTTGGCGTAATGGTTGGCTAAGTGATGATGAAGTTATCAGCATTGCGTCGCCAATGATGAAAAATGAATATGGCCAGTATCTAGCTCGCTTGGTTGAAGAGAAACGTAAGAAGGCGTCACAATGACCGTGAAGATGAAAAAGGCTTTAATTACTGGTGCTTATGGTCAAGTTGGGCATTGTTTAGTTGAACAATTGTCACAAAGAACGGATGTTGAAGTGGTTGCCTACGATCGAGCTGAGCTTGATATCACGAGTTCAGAGCAAGTTAACGCCGTTGTCCAAGCCGTTAAACCCGATGTGATCATCAATGCTGCTGCCCACACTGCCGTCGATAAAGCCGAAAGCGAAGTCGAACTCAGTTATGCGATTAATCGCGATGGTCCGTTATATCTGGCACAAGCTGCTGAAAATTGTGGCGCGGCGTTGCTGCACATATCCACAGATTATGTGTTTGATGGTACTAAGTCAGAGCCCTACGTTGAGAGTGATTTGACGAACCCACCGAGTGTTTACGGACAAAGTAAACTGGCTGGCGAGCAAGCCGTGGCGGAGACATGTTCACGCTATGCGATTCTACGTACCGCTTGGGTGTTTGGTGAGCATGGCAATAACTTTGTGAAGACGATGCTTAGATTAGGCCATGAGCGTCCTGAACTGGGCATTATTGGCGATCAATTTGGTGGCCCAACGTATGCGGGTGATATCGCGACGGCATTAGTAACGATGATGGATGAGTTTCAATGCGGTACACCTGATATTTCTGGTATTTATCACTTCTCAGGTTCGCCACATGTGAGCTGGTATGAATTTGCGAAGGCGATCTTTACTGCGGCCGGTGAACATGGTGCTTTAAACGCGCTTCCGACAGTGAATGAAATTACCGCAGACCAATATCCGTTGCCAGCGCCACGTCCTACAAATTCCCGCCTCGACTGCAGTAAAATTGGATCGGTGTTTGGTGTAGAACCGAGTGATTGGAGTCAGGCTCTAAAAAATATAAAAGCGTATTGCTAGGTGTAAGTCATCATGAAAGTTATCGATACCAATATCCCAGAAGTTAAAATTATTGAGCCTCAAGTCTTTGGCGATGAGCGTGGTTTCTTTATGGAAACGTGGCAACAAAAGAAATTTGAAGAGCTTGTTACAGGAAAAGCAACGACGTTTGTGCAAGATAATCACTCTAAATCAAGCAAAGGCATTCTGCGTGGTTTGCATTATCAAACTGACAATACGCAAGGCAAGCTAGTGCGTGTTGTGTCTGGTGAGGTGTTTGATGTGGCAGTGGATGTTCGTAAAGATTCGCCGACCTTTGGGCAATGGGTTGGTGTGTATCTATCGGCGGATAACAAGCGTCAATTATGGGTGCCGGAAGGGTTCGCGCATGGATTTTATGTGACCAGTGATGAGGCCCAGTTTGTTTATAAGTGTACGGATTACTACAACCCGTTAGCAGAGCACTCGATTGCCTGGAATGACCCTGATATTGGGATTGAATGGCCAAATAATTTAAAACCTAAACTGTCTCAAAAGGATGAAAATGGGCTATTACTAAGTCAGTCTATTTCCTTGCCTTATGATGATTTATAAATTTAAATTCAGTATTGTATAGTTTCGTTTGATATGGGTTTCATTTTTATAGTTTTTATAGTTTTTATAGTTGAGGTGGCATAATTGACGGTTTTATATTTACCAGTTGAGGTCAAGAAAAGAGAGTATAAATCTAGGTTGGCGGTTGGACTCGCTTGCTTGCAAGAAGAAATTAATGGTGTATGTATTGGTAGAGACCAGGAAATAATCAAAAGAGCCTTACACGCCCCAGGAGTAATATTACTAAAAAGTGCAGCATCATTCGAAAGCCGCTTGGTTGGGGAGTTAAAGCAGAAAGGTAATATTGTACTCTCACTTGACGAAGAAGGCGTGCTGCCTCCGCTTAATGACCCATCCGTGAACACGAGATTTTCCTCCAAATTATTGGAAATGTTAGACCGCATTTTCATTAATGGACCACTAGAATTGAAGGCTATGCCAGAAGAGTTTAGAAATTCGCCTAAACTTGTCTATACAGGAAATCCCAGATTTGATTTTTACAAGAGCAACACAAGTTCACTGTATAAGGATAGCATAGCAAAAATTAATGAATTAGTAGCGGGTAAGAAAATAATACTAATAGTGTCTAGGTTTGGAGATGTTAACCCAGCAAAAGGCCTTGACTACTTGAAACTGTTGAATGACAACGGCTATATTGATGATGAAGAGTCGGAAAAATTTTTCTATGGATTTTACGACCATTCAAAATTGATATTTGATGCACTGTTAGATGTTCCTAAAATATTGTCTGAAAATCTGGATGATCATATTGTGGTTATCAGACCTCACCCGTCTGAGGGGCATGAACTATGGCAAGAATTAACGAGTAGTATGGAAAATGTCATTGTAAACTCTGATTTTGAGATTGCGTCATGGCTACATGCCTGCGAAGTAATGATTCACAATGGCTGTACGACTGCCATTGAGGCGACGGCAATTGGTAAACCGGTGATTAGTTTTGTCCCAGTAGAAAATGATACGTTCGATCTTATTTATGCCAACAATATTGGCGTCAAAGTCAAAAATACGTCTGAAGTTATTAATTTGTTAGCTGGAGATATTAGTTTATTTGACAATCATCAACGGATTAGTCGCCTCAATGAAGTGGTGTTTTTCTCGGATGAAGAGTACTCTTTTAATCTTATCGCTAAAGAAATATTGGAATTGGCAAAGTCTAACTCTAAAGGGACTGCTATTGATGATAAAGTATCGTTTGATTTAAAGGAACTAATACGCTTCTATTTGCATAAACTAAATCTCAGAGAGTACTATCATCGAACCAAGTTTACGTCTCTATCAAAGAAAGAAATATACGAACAAATTCAGGAGCTTAAAGAGCTATTTGATTTCGAAAGTGTCAGTGTTAAGAAAGTAGGAATCGATTCGTATTTACTAACAAAAGTTAAGTAATGAACAAGAAAAATACGTTGTATTACATTCTAGGTGAGATGATAGCAAAAGTAGTGCCATTTGCTTTCATGCCATATTTAACTCGCCAGCTTGGTGCTGACGGGTATGGTGACTTAGCGCTTTATCACGCATGGAGTGTTCTAGCTTTAGTGTTTATCTCTTATGCACAGGAAGCTGCGATAATAAGGTACATATTTTATTACGGTAAGAGAGGCTTAAAGCACCTATTAAGCGTAGGATACATTTACATTGGTTTAATGACAGTTGTTCTTTCAATCATTGCACTAATGTTGAAAGACGATTTTTTACTTTATGTTGTGTTATGTTCTAGTTCACAAGCTTTTTTGAAAGTACGTTTAACCGAGATGCAGGGCTTGCAACGAGCACGTGACTACATGCTAGTCCAAGTATCGTTTAGCTTATTTTCTGTAATTGTTACTTTGATGCTATTTGAACTTTTAGCTCAAAACCCAGAAGTGCGAGTGGTAGCTATTATATTGGCAAATATGCTGGCGTTATTCTTTAGTTTTACATTATCCCGCTCAATATGTGCTTCTACAAAAAATTCGAAAAAAAATCGTTTTTCATTACGAAAGGCTTTTGTTTATGTTAATTACATTGTGGTCTTTTGCTCTCCTTTAATATTTAATAATCTATCTTCTTTTATTAAGGGGCAGTTCGATAGAGTATTACTTTCTGGAAGTTACAATAGTGCTGAGTTAGGGGTGTACTCTGTAGGTTATCAATTTGCTTCAATTCTTTTGGTCCTAACAATTGCTGGTTATAGAGCATATGAACCATATGTTTATGGTCTTTTGAAAAAAAGTAATTTTGATTTTCATTCATTTAAGAAGAAAAGTTTAAAATACTCTCCTTTATGCTTTTTACCATTTTTACTGTCTCTTGTTCTTTCTGAAGGTTTTTATACGTTCATAATTGGTGATGGGTATAATGGAGTTCCTAGTTACGTATCGTTATTCCTTTTTGCTTTTGGTGTGAATGCAATATACTTTTTATATGTACCCTTTTTGAGCTTCTTTGGTAAAACTAAAGTACTGATGATTATCAATGTCTTGTCAATGTTAGTATATGTGTTCTTACTTTTTGTATTGACCAATGTAAGTATATTGTATGTTCCATACGCAACGATCATGGCTAACGTTATTATGGTCATCTATGTGATTAAGGAGTCAAATAAAGTGGTCAAGTCTAATGTCTAATCATTCACTCTTTAGAACAATCGTGCAAGACATGGCTTTTTCAGCGAAGAAATTGAATGTCAAAGAAAAAAAACTGAGTATTAAAACTATCTTTCTAATGCTCATTTCTCCCGAATTCAGGGTAGTAATGAGCTATCGTATTAATTCATATCTTTATCGAGCTGGCTTCGAGCGATTATCCACGGTGTTATATTGTTTTTCAAAGAAGAAATATAGTACCGATATGCACCCAAAGGCGACAATAGGAGTACCTTTCAAAGTCGGCCATCATATGGGCATTGTTATCGGACCAGAGGTTACAATAGGAAATAGTTGTTATTTCCTTAATAATGTGACATTTGGTAATGCAAGTGTGGGCGGACAAGATGTAATGCCAACGGTTGGCGATGAAGTTATAGTCGGCGTGGGTGCACGTATTCTTGGTGGGGTGAGCATTGGAAATGGCAGTATAATTGGTGCTAACAGTGTTGTAAGAAGTGATATCCCAGCAGGCGAAGTATGGGCTGGAATACCAGCAAAAAAAATTCGATGTAAGTTGTAAATTATAGAGATATACAATATCGCTACCTGCATGTTTGGCTTCATGATTCCAAACATGCAGTAATAAGTAAATTAAGCTAGGAATGTACTTATGAACCAGACTCTTCCATTAATAGGCCGTGATAAAGAGCTTTTTAGCTATGATATTGCTGAGCATGAAGTTACATTACGCAAAACTGTATCAAAATCGCGCTTTCTCGTTTTAGGGGGCGCTGGTTCTATTGGTCAAGCTGTCACAAAAGAGATCTTTAAGCGTCAGCCTAAGAAATTACATGTCGTAGACATTAGTGAAAATAATTTGGTTGAACTAGTACGTGATCTAAGAAGTTCACACGGGTACATTGAGGGAGATTTTCAAACTCTTGCACTTGATATTGGTTCAGTTGAGTATGATGCATTTATCCAATCTGATGGGCATTATGATTATGTGTTAAATCTCTCGGCTCTTAAACATGTTCGCAGTGAAAAAGATCCTTTTACCTTGATGCGAATGATTGACGTGAATGTGTTCAATACTGATAAAACCATTCAGCAATCGATTGATGCTGGCGTTAAGAAGTATTTTTGCGTTTCCACTGATAAAGCGGCTAACCCTGTCAATATGATGGGGGCTTCAAAGCGAATCATGGAAATGTTTCTGATGAGAAAAAGCGAGCATATCACTATTTCAACCGCTCGATTTGCTAATGTGGCCTTTTCGGACGGTTCATTGTTGCATGGGTTTAACCAACGCATTCAAAAGCGTCAACCTATTGTGGCTCCAAATGATATCAAACGATATTTTGTTACACCTCAAGAATCAGGTGAGCTATGTTTAATGTCGTGTATTTTCGGTGAAAATCGCGACATTTTCTTCCCGAAACTGAGCGAAGCTTTGCACCTTATTTCTTTTGCAGATATTGCAGTGAAGTACCTAGAACAACGTGGTTACGAGCCTCACTTGTGTGATTCGGAAGAGGAGGCTCGTCAACTTGCACATACCCTGCCAGAGCAAGGTAAATGGCCGAGCTTGTTCACTGTAAGCGATACAACGGGTGAAAAAGACTTTGAAGAGTTCTTCACAGATAAAGAAGAGTTGGATATGTCTCGATTCGAAAATCTAGGCATCATCAAAAATGCTCCTCTTTATGAGCAAGAGCTTCTTACCTTGTTCGAAAACAGCATTTCTGAGATGAAAGATCAGCGAGCGTGGACGAAAGAGCAAATTGTAGAACTGTTCTTTACCATGATCCCTGACTTTGGACACAAAGAGACGGGTAAATACCTCGATAGCAAGATGTAAGTGGAGCATTCAATGAAAGCGACATCTATTGTTGAATTTGTGAGAGAGACTTACAAAACCGACGAGTTTATTCCCTTACACGCACCAACGTTTGACGGCAACGAAAAAACGTATGTAACGGAAACGATTGAAAGTACATTTGTTTCTAGCGTCGGTAAGTTTGTTGATGATTTTGAAAGAAAAATCGAGACTTATACTGGTTCGACTAAAGCGGTAGCAACGGTTAATGGTACAGCAGCATTGCACGCTG
This sequence comes from Vibrio sp. 10N.261.51.F12, assembly GCF_041471725.1. Taxonomy (NCBI): domain Bacteria; kingdom Pseudomonadati; phylum Pseudomonadota; class Gammaproteobacteria; order Vibrionales; family Vibrionaceae; genus Vibrio; species Vibrio sp. 10N.261.51.F12. The sequence goes on from NZ_JBFROV010000024.1 coordinate 48,578, forward strand.
CATTGTATATGGCTGATGTTCAAAGAGGCGACCTAATTATCACGCAAGCTTTGACTTTTGTTGCAACCTGCAATGCACTTTATCATATGGGCGCTAAGCCTATTTTTTTAGATGTATCTCCAGTGAGTTTAGGGTTATGCCCTAAAGCTGTGGATGCATTTTTAGAGGATAATGCTGACGTCACAGGAGCGGGGTGTATCCACAAAAAAACGGGCACAAGAATCAAAGCAGTTGTACCAATGCATACCTTCGGTCACCCCGTAGAACTTGATGAGTTGGTTGCCGTATGTTTGAAGTGGAACCTTACGCTGGTTGAAGACGCCGCAGAAAGCCTCGGTTCGTTTTATAAGGGTAAACACACTGGCACAATTGGTGACTTTGGTGCTGTCAGTTTTAATGGCAATAAGATCATTACCACTGGTGGTGGTGGCATGGTGCTATGTAAGACTCAAGAGTTAGGGGCGCGTACTAAGCATGTCACTACGACTGCCAAAGTACCTCATCCTTATGAGTTCTATCATGATGAGCCTGGGTTCAACTACCGTATGCCAAACCTGAATGCGGCTCTAGGGTGTGCTCAGATGGAAGTCATCGAGAAGTACCTGAAAAAGAAGAGGCTGCTTGCAGAAAGCTACAAGAGTTTCTTTAACGGAACCGATTTTAAATTTGTGACTGAGCCAGAATATGCACAGTCAAACTATTGGTTGAATGCAGTCATTTGCCCGGATAAAGAAAGCCGAAAAGAGGTACTTGCAGGCACAAATGGTTCCGGTGTGATGACTCGACCCATTTGGCAGCTTATGCATAGATTACCTATGTTTGAGAGTGCAATACGTGATGACTTAACTTACTCTAAGTTTATAGAAGCGCACCTAATCAACCTTCCAAGTACCCCAGTGGACATTCAAAACTAAGTAGGTTCAAGACATACATGACGCAGACACATAAAAAGGTTGCGGTCTTTACTGGCACAAGAGCAGAGTATGGTCTGCTCTTTTGGCTTTTAAGGGACATACAAAACGATCCTCAGCTAACACTTCAATTGCTTGTTTCCGGTATGCACCTGTCACCAGAGTTTGGTGATACTTACAAACAAATTGAAAAAGATGGCTTCAATATCGATGAGAAAATAGAGATTTTGTTGTCTTCTGATTCAGCAGTAGGTACCGCGAAGAGTATGGGGTTAGGGGTTTTAGGTTTTACCGATGCATTGTCGCGACTATCACCAGATGTCCTTGTTATTCTTGGGGACCGCTTTGAAGCACTTGCTGCAGCCCAAACTGCCATGATACTTCGTGTTCCGATTATTCACCTTCATGGTGGTGAGATCACGGAAGGCGCTTACGACGATGCGATCCGTCATGCGATTACTAAGTTGAGTTACCTTCATGGGACATCAACAGACGAATATCGAAACCGAGTCATCCAGCTCGGTGAATCTCCAGCACGTGTAAAAAATGTTGGTGCCATTGGCTTAGACCACCTAAATCGTGCGTCTTTTATGACGGTTTCTGAGTTGAGTGAATCACTAAGTTTTGAACTCAAGGTGCCTTATTTTATTGTTACCTATCATCCTGTTACCTTGGGTGATGAGTCTCCAGAAGAAAGCTTTCAATCACTTTTAGACGCATTGGATGAATACCCTGATCATCAAGTCATACTGACTTACCCTAATGCAGATGACGGTGGACGACGTATTATTCCGATGCTAGAAGCTTATGCGGCAATCCGACCAAACCGTGTTTTGGTGATCCCATCACTTGGGCAAGTACGTTATCTGAGTTCGGTGAAACACGCGGCTGCAGTCATTGGTAATTCGTCGAGTGGTATTATTGAAGCGCCAGCCTTTGATGTCCCTACAGTGAATATTGGCTCGAGACAAAAGGGACGTTTGGCTGCGAAAAGTGTTCTAAACGCAGCGGCCACGAAAGGGTCCATCAGCAACGCGATTGCTCTCGCTGTGAGTCGAGAGTATAAATTGGAAGATGAACATATTGTTAACCCTTATGGTCAGGGCGATAGCAGCAAACAAGTCATAGATATGATTAAAGGGCTAGATTTTGAACCTTGTAAGTCTTTTTATGATGTAAACATTGAACCTGACATTAATAAGACAGCAGAGTGAGACAATAATGACTTTGATTATTGCTGAAGCGGGTGTAAACCATAACGGTCAAGAAGAGTTAGCGTTTGCTTTGGTCGATGCTGCTCACAACGCCGGAGCGGATATAGTAAAGTTCCAAACTTTTAAAGCCAAAAACCTAGTTACCGAAGAAGCTAAACAAGCCGAATATCAAGTAACAAATACTCAGAAGCAAGAGTCTCAGTTAGCGATGTTAAGCCGTTTAGAGTTGTCTTACGAGACTCACTATGAGCTCGTAAAATACTGCGAGTCGATCGGTATTGAGTTTCTATCAACAGCCTTCGATCTGGAAAGTTTAGACTTCTTAGTCAATGATCTTGGTTTAACGCGTTTGAAGCTGCCTTCCGGTGAATTAACTAATGCTCCTCTTGTATTGGCTCATGCTCGTACTGGTTGTGACCTTATTGTCTCAACAGGTATGGCAACACTTTCTGAAATTGAGACGGCTCTCGGAGTGATTGCTTTCGGCTATACAGCAAATGAAACAGCAGAGCCCTCCATGCTAGTTTTCCAAGAAGCTTATGCGTCAGAAACTGGTCAAAAAGTCCTAAAAGAAAAAGTCACCATTCTTCATTGTACGACGGAGTATCCCGCACCAATGGAAGAAATTAACCTGAGAGCAATGGATACGCTAGGGCAAGCATTTGATTTAACGGCAGGCTATTCGGATCACAGTGAAGGAATAACGATTCCAATTGCAGCTGTTGCTCGTGGCGCTGTTTTGATCGAGAAGCATTTTACATTAGATAAAAGCATGGAAGGCCCAGATCACAAAGCCTCACTTGAGCCACAAGAGCTAGAGGCAATGGTTAAAGCCATCCGTCAGATTGAAGTTGCCTTGGGCTCAAGCGTAAAAACCCCAACCGTGTCTGAAGTGAAGAATAAATCAGTCGCGCGAAAGAGCTTAGTCGCAGCAGTGGATATTGAAGAGGGTGAAGAATTAACAACATCAAACTTTACCATTAAGCGTCCTGGTACTGGTTTGTCCCCTTATCGCTATTGGGAGCTTATTGGCAGTAAGGCAAGCAAAGGATATAAAGCCGGAGAGCTGATCATTGAGTGATGAGACTATGCTTCCTATTGTAATGATTGGTGGAGGCGGTCACGCCTCTGTTCTTGCTGAAATATTGCTTACTCAGGGAAGAGAAATTCTTGCCGTGATAAGTCCTGAAGATGTCAGTCAGCGTTCTGTATTTAAGGGAGTTACCATCCTTGAAAAGGACGAAGATATTCTCAATTTTGACAAAGACAAGGTACTTTTGATCAACGGTATTGGGATGATGCCCAAATCGGTCTTCAAGCAAAAAATTAATGAATATTTTCTTTCTTTAGGCTACCAATTTGAGTCGGTTATTGCCGATAGTGCATTCGTCTCACCTTATTCCAAAATCGAAACCGGCGCCCAGGTCTTACCTATGGCGGTTATTCAGCCTGGGTCAATAGTTGGTAGCCATAGTACAATCAACACGGGTGCTTTGGTTGAGCATGATTGTAAAATAGGCGCTTATAACCATATTGCTCCCATGGCAACGTTATGTGGGCAAGTAACTACTGGCAAAGGAACCTATATTGGGGCTAATGCGACTGTAATACAGTCTATTGATTTAGGGGAAGATGTGATTGTGGGGGCTGGTACTATAGTGACACAATCGCTCGATGCTCGTAGCATATGTTATCCTGTAAGAAGTGTGGTTAAGCTGTATTAATACCTAACTTTAAATTAGATAGAGAAATAAAAACATAAAGGTGAGTAATGATTCACTGTTGGAAAAACGTGTTAATTAAACCTCAAAACACGATTCGTGATGCTTTAGAGATAATTAATACAGAGGCTTTAAAGGTAGCTCTTGTTGTCGATGAACAACAGAACTTAATTGGTGTCGTGACGGATGGAGACATTCGCCGTGGCTTATTGAACAACTTACCACTAACTGAGTCAGTGGTGAGAGTTATGAATACCCAGCCCACAACTGCACTTAAAGCGACATCACGTGAAGAGCTAATCAGATTGATGGATAGCCAAGACATCCTCTCTGTTCCTTTGTTGGACTCAGACGGAAAACTTGTTGGCTTAGAAACATTACATGAGGCACTTCATCAACCCAAACAGCAAACCCCAGTATTTATTATGGCTGGTGGCTTTGGCACTCGCTTAAAACCTCTTACTGATACTTGCCCCAAACCGATGCTTCACATTGGCAATAAACCTATTCTAGAGACGGTAATCCGCAGCTTTATCAAAGCAGGCTTTGTGAACTTCTACATCTCCACTCACTACATGCCAGAGCAAATCCAAGCTCACTTTGGTGATGGGAGTGAATTGGGCGTCAATATTAACTATGTTCATGAAGAACACCCGCTTGGTACTGGTGGGGCGTTAGGTTTACTTCCTAAAGATCTACCAGAAGGTTTACCGCTTATCATGATGAATGGTGATGTTCTGACTAAAGTCGACTTTCAACGTTTACTTGACTTCCATGTAGAAAGCGGCGCAGATGCGACCATGTGCGTCCGTGAGTACGATTACCAAATTCCTTACGGTGTGATCAATGGTACAGGGAACAAGATAAGCAGTATGGTTGAAAAACCAATCCAGCGCTTCTTCGTCAACGCAGGTATCTATGTGGTCTCTCCGAGCGTCATTTCCTCCGTTCCTATGAACCACCATATCGACATGCCGACGCTTTTAGAGCAACACATGCATGAGCGAGACAATGTGTTAATGTTTCCGATACATGAGTATTGGTTAGATATTGGTCGTCTGGATGACTTTAACCGAGCTCAAGCCGATATTCACACGTTAGGTATGGATTAATTGTGAAGACTGTTGCTGTTATTGGGCTGGGTAATATTGCAACCCGGCACCGAAGAAACCTAAAACATCTTTTCCCTGAAAGCCGATTACTCGCGATGTCTGCAAGTGGACGCATTCCTGATGAAAGCGTGTCAGATTGCGATGAGGTCCTCTCTAGTATTGAAGAGGTAGTTCGACAAGATGTTGAATTGGTGATTATTGCATCTCCTGCTCCTTTTCATGCCCAGCATGCCATTCCTTTTCTTGAGGCTGGCATACCTACGTTGATTGAGAAGCCAGTGACCGCTGGTTTTGAAGATTCAAAAAAACTCATCGCAATAGCTGAACATACTCAGACGCCCGTAGCTGTAGGCTACTGTTTACGATACTTACCATCAAGCCAAGTCGTGAAGCAATTACTCGAATCACAGAGCATTGGCAAATTGCTGAACGCACAAGTTGAAATCGGCCAGTATCTTCCAGATTGGCGACCTACAAAGGACTATAGAGAAACGGTTTCGGCTAAAGAAAGCCTTGGAGGTGGAGCTCTGCTAGAACTCAGTCATGAGCTAGATTATACCCAGTGGCTACTGGGTGATTTAGGTATCCAATTTGCCCATTTACGCTCGTCGACTCAGCTCGGTCTTGAAGTTGAAGATTTGGTGGACACCATTGCCACAACTGACAATGGTACGGTTGTAAGTATTCATCTCGACTTTTTGCAGCGTCAGGCATACCGCCGATGCCGTTTTGTCGGTTCGCAAGGGACGATTGAATGGGATTTGATCAAAAATGAAGTCAAACAAACGCTGTTGACTGATCTCTCTGTCATCTACAGCGAGCCTGATTGGGATAAAAATCAAATGTACCTCAATATGGTGTTGGATTTTATCGCTAAAACTAGAGGCAAAGAAAGCGCTTGTGTAGACCTTCATCAGGCGGCAAAAACCATCGAGCTGATTGAAACTATTAAAAGTGGTGCAAACCACCGATAAGAAACTGGAGTTTTTTTGAAAAATTATGCCTTTATTTTTGTACGTGGTGGCTCTAAAGGGTTACCAGGGAAAAACATCAAACCACTGGCCGGCAAACCGTTACTTGAGTATTCAATTGAAACAGCGAAAGCGTGCCCATCTATCTCTAAGGTATTTGTCTCTACCGACGACAGCAATATCGCAAACGTCTCCGTTGCCGCAGGTGCAGAGTTGATCGAACGACCGGGCGAACTAGCTACAGATACAAGTGCAGAGTGGCACTCTTGGCGTCATGCGATTAGTTGGGTACAAGGCCAATATGGTGATTTCGACCATTTTATTAGCTTACCAGCGACAAGTCCTTTACGCAGTGTAGAAGACGTCGAATTATCATTAGTACGCTTAGAGCAAGATAGGGCAGATATCTGCATTTCAGTAACCCCAGCGAATCGCAGCCCGTTTTTTAATATGGTAACGAGAACAAAGCAAGGCACTGTTGAGTTGGTTAATAAGCCTGAGGGTGAAGTAGCTCGTCGCCAAGATGCGCCGGAAGTATTCGATATTACCACTGTTGTTTACACGACAACACCTCAGTTTGTATTGCAAAATTACGGTATCTTTAGTGGAAGGGTGACAAGCATCGAGGTGCCAAAGCACCGAGCAGTCGACATTGATGATATTTATGATTTCAAGCTGGCAGAAGCCATTGTGATGGGTGACGAATAATGAATGCGCTATTAATGGGTAAAACGATTTTAATTGCTGGTGCTGGTGGCTTACTTGGTTCACGAATTGTCCCTGCAGCTCTTGAACAAGGTGCAACTGTGATTGCTGCCGACCTAAATTTAGAAGGTATGAAGCAGAGTTTGGAAGGGGTTGGTGTTGATACAACCAACAGCGCTCTGTCACTCGTTGAGCTTGATATTACGAAAGAAGAATCCGTAAAGGCGCTATTCGATAAAAGTCACAGAATCATTGATGGAGCAGTGAATACGACATACCCAAGAAACAAAACGTACGGTAAACACTTCTTCGATGTCTCGGGGACTAGTTTCAATGAAAACATGTCCCTACATCTAGGTAGTGCTTTCTTATTTGTGCAGCAAGCGGCCGCTTATTTTAAACGTACGGAACAGCCGCTATCGCTAGTTAACATATCGTCAATCTATGGTGTAGTAGCACCAAGATTTGAGATATATGACAACACGCCGATGACGATGCCAGTTGAATACGCTGCAATTAAAGCTGCGATTCAGCACCTAAGCAAGTATGCCGCTTCTTATGTGAATGACAGCCGTTTCCGCATCAACTGCGTGAGTCCTGGTGGTATTTTTGATCACCAACCTGAACCATTCTTGGATGCATACAAGTCGAAAACGCACGGTGCAGGTATGCTCGATGTTAAAGAAGTGGTTGGATCCGTACTATTCTTATTGTCAGAACAATCTAGGTACGTGACTGGGCAAAATATTATTGTCGATGATGGGTTCAGTTTGTAGTTATCCTTCATTCTCTACTGATGCTATGCCTGGCCCCTGTGAGGTGATAGGATTAAGTCAATTATCACTCTCAAACGGTGAATCCGGTTTTTTGAGATGAACATGGTTATTTAACTAAAATGCAGTTAAAAGAAACATTGGTATCATGATGAATAAAATTTTTTGGTGTAAGACATGTCTGAATATGTCAACTCGTCCACGTATCTCGTTTGATGAAAATGGCAGTTGTAATGCTTGTACGTGGAAGGAAGAAAAGAAAACACTGAACTGGGATGAGAGGCAAGAAGAGCTGACTAAGCTTTTAGACAAGTATCGCTCATCTAATGGTCAAGGTTTTGACTGTATTGTTCCAGTAAGTGGTGGTAAAGATGGCTCTTACGTTGCGTACACACTAAAACACAAATACGGTATGAACCCTCTTGCCGTTACTATCAGGCCGGCTTTGAGCTTAGAGCTTGGTGATGAAAACTTGGCAAGCTTTATTGCTTCAGGCTACAACCACATCCATATTTCTCCGGATGCGAATGTGATGCAGAAGCTCAATAAACTGGGCTTTATTGAGAAGGGGTTCCCTTACTATGGTTGGTTAATTGCAATTAAAACAGCCGTTATTCAAACGGCTATGAACTTTGGTATTCCACTGATTTTTTACGGTGAAGATGGTGAAGTAGAGTATGGTGGTTCAACAGAAAGTAAGAATAATCCTCTATACGATATTGAGTACATGAAGCGAGTTTACTTTGAAGGTGGTTACGACAAAGTATTTGAAGAAGTTCTTAAGCAAGATGGCGTGAAACAAGAGCATCTTGCGTTTTGGCAGTTTCCAAGTGATGAACAAGTTCAAGAATCTGAACTTGCGTTTACACACTGGTCATACTTTGAAGCTTGGGATTCATACCGTAACTATGTGGTAGCTAAAGAACACTGTGGGCTGAAAGAGAAAGAAGAAGGTACAGCAGGCACATTTACTAACTTCGCTCAAAACGACCAAGCGCTATACTCTCTGCATGCATACCTAATGTACCTTAAGTTTGGTTTTGGGCGCGCAACGCAAGATGCAGGTATTGAAATCCGACGTGGTGCGATGACTCGTGATCAAGCGCTAAACCTAGTTAATGCGTTTGATAACCAATACCCTCATGATTTCATTGATTTGTATCTTGACTACTACGAGATGACTAAAGAAGAGTTTGACGCTGTTCTAGATAAGTATGCCAATAAAGACCTGTTTGAGAAAATTGATGGTATTTGGCAGCCTAAGTTCGTTGTTGGCGAAGATTTCGAAGTATGAAGATAGGAATCATCGATTATGGGATGGGAAATATTTCATCCTTAATAAGTGCACTTAACTACCTTGGCTATGATAACGTTGAAATCAGTTATGACTATAAGGTATTGCAGCAAGCAGACAAGCTGATTTTGCCTGGAGTAGGCAATTACGCCGAAGCAGCATTACAGCTAGATAAGCTTGGCTTAAATGACACTCTAAAATCACTAGTGGTTGAACAGAAAAAGCCAATTTTGGGTATCTGCTTGGGAATGCAAATCTTGGGTATGAGCAGTACAGAAAGTGGTTACAACGATGGCCTGTGTTTTATTGATGGTTGTGTGGAAAAATTCACATCTAAGTCATTGAAAGTACCGCATGTAGGCTACAACCAGGTCTCGCAGCCTCAAGATAGTATTTTGTTTACTGGTATCGATGATTATTCTGATTTTTACTTCACACATAGCTTTAGAATGATGTCTGAAAGTGACATCGGACAGTCAATTTGCGAATATGGCGAGTCGTTTGTGGCTAGCTTTGAAGTTGATAACATTGCTGGAGTTCAATTTCACCCGGAGCTAAGCCAAAACAATGGGCTAAAGTTAGTAAACAATTTTCTAGAGCACTACTAATGTTAAGAAAAAGGTTGATATTTTCGCTGATATACAGTGACGGCGCTTTTACACAAAGTCGGAACTTTCGTTTGCAAAAGGTTGGTGATATCAACTGGTTGGAAAGAAATTACAGGTTTCAAAAAATATCATTTTCACTCGATGAGCTCATTGTTCTGAACGCAACCAAAACTGGTAAAGACATTACCGAGTTTTCAAAGGCGGTATCTCGTTTGGTTGAGGATGTGTTTATCCCTGTCGCTGCTGGCGGTGGGATAAAGAGTCTATCCGATGCAGATTTATTGTTTAGGAGCGGTGCTGACAAGGTCGTGTTGAATACTTGTATTGAGTCAAATCCATTGTTAGTGAAAGAGATCGTTAGTAAATATGGCTCACAAAGTATTGTAGCTTGTGTGGACTATAAGATCGTTGACGGTAAACCGACGGTTTTTGTTGATGATGGATCTCGAGCATTAGATGTCGATCTCGAAACCCATTTAAGTGATATTCAGCGTCTTGAAGTAGGTGAAATTATATTGAACTCTATAGATAAAGATGGCACTGGCTTTGGCTATGATATAGATGTGATCTGCAAATACTCTGGCTTGGTCAATGTCCCTCTCATCATTATGGGTGGTGCAGGAAATGGTCAACATCTAAAAGAAGGTCTAGAGTTTGATGGTGTTTCAGCCGTAGCGACAGCTAACCTCTTCAACTTTATTGGAGATGGTCTTCCAAAGGCGAGAAGCTTTATGATTCAGTCTGGTGCAAACTTGGCCAGATGGGATGAGCATTAATAATATTAGTAATGTATAGATGACTCCTGTCATATCGTCCTTAGACGAAAGTGTTTTATCTAGAAATGTATATTTTTAATGATTTATCAACATATATTGCACACCAAGATGCCTTGACTGGAAGGGTGTCTGTACGTTACCTCTAATGCGGAGTGATAAGTCGCATGCTTAAGTTATGCAAAGAACTCTACTCAAAATGGCAATTTCATAAAAAAGCAGATCGTATTGGCCCTGATATGCCTTTCTCTCATTGGCGTCTGCACTTGCCGTCAACTATGAAAACGCTTTGCCGAGAAAAGTTCCTGTTTTTTTCCCAAACTTCTGATTTTAGACCTGGTGCATATGCAGTAACGTGTTCAAAAATTTCTCTGGGTGCAAACGTTGTTATTAGGCCAAGCACGATGTTGTTTGCTGATAACTTTGCAGGTATTGATATTGAAGATGATGTCATGATTGGGTCTGGAGTCCACTTTTATGTCAATAATCATAAATTTGACCGACGGGACATCTGTATTTTAGAGCAAGGATACTATCCTTCTGAACCAATAGTGGTTAAGACTGGAGCGTGGATTGGCGCAAATAGTATCATTCTACCGGGTGTCACTATTGGCCAAAACAGTGTGGTTGGTGCAGGGGCTATTGTGACCAAATCCATTCCTGATTATTGCGTGGCCATAGGTTCACCAGCAAGAGTTGTCAAAAAAATAGAATAGGGGAAAATCTCGCCCTGTTATCAGAAGTGATCAAGAGGCAGAGTATATTCTGAATTTTAATTTAAATAATGCTTCGGAGGTCGAATGAAGTATTTAGTAACAGGCGTTGCAGGTTTTATAGGTAGTGCTACAGCACTAAAACTCTGTCAACAAGGTGAGCAGGTTATTGGTATCGACAATCTGAATGATTATTATGATGTTGACCTGAAAAAAGCAAGGTTAGCGAGGCTGAACAACTATAGTAACTTTAGCTTTATCCATGCGGACCTTTTTGATAAAGAATTGATTACTACAATCTTCAGTCAGAATCAATTTGAGAGAGTGATTCATCTTGGGGCTCAAGCTGGCGTTAGGTATTCTTTAGATAACCCCAACCTTTACTCTGATACCAATTTAACTGGGCATCTGAACATACTTGAGGGGTGTCGGCATAATGATGTTGAGCATTTGATATATGCTTCTAGTAGTTCTGTCTATGGTATGAATGAAAAACAACCTTTTACTGAGCACGATGCGGTTGATCACCCCGTTTCTTTATATGCTGCGACGAAAAGAGCTAATGAACTTATTTCACATACTTACTCGCATCTCTATCACATACCGACAACTGGTTTAAGATTCTTCACAGTTTATGGCCCTTGGGGACGGCCGGATATGGCTCCTTTTAAGTTTGCAAAGGCTATTATCGAAGGTAATAATATCGATGTATATAACTATGGCGATATGATGCGTGATTTTACCTATATCGACGATATTGTTGAAGGGATTCTTAAAGTTAAAGATGTTATACCTGAACCAGGTGGCTCAAAAACACGACCTAACGAAAGTTCTGCGCCTTATTCCATTTACAATATTGGAAATGGTTCACCTATTAAATTGTTGGATTTTATCAGTACATTGGAAAACGCTTTGGGAATTGAAGCGAAAAAGAACTTTTTACCGATGCAAGCTGGTGATGTACCCTCTACTTGGGCTGACACAACCTCTCTTCAGGAAGCTGTGGATTATGCCCCTAGGGTAGGGATTAAAGAGGGTGTTCCTAAGTTTGTTGATTGGTTCAAAGAGTACTATAAATAATTGTGATGAATAAAAAAATAGTTTTTTTTGTGAGTGGTTTGCATGGTGGTGGTGCTGAAGGTGTTTGCATAAAAATTGCTAACCAATTAGCACTCCAAGGTTATGATATTGATCTACTAGTGCTTAATCTTAAAAATAAGCAGCGTCTTAACGAGGTTTCTCCAAAGGTTAGCTTGCTTAGTCTAGATGTTAGCTCAGTTAAATTTTCATTAATCTCGTTGAATAACTATATTAAGAAGGTGAAGCCTCATATATTTTTAACGTTTAGTCACGAATTAAGCGTAATGTGCATTATTGCTCGTAAATTGCTGGGTAAAAAATATTGTTTCAAAGTTATTTCTAGGAATATTAACTTTTTGTCTCAATCAGTTTTTGCTTCGAATCATATTATATATGGCTACTTATATCGCTGGCTTTTAAAGCGAGTATATGTCCACTCAGATTATTTTATTGCTCAATCTTTCGCCATGAAAGACGATATGGTCCAAGTTTTAAATATTCATACTGAACGAGTTAAAGTAATTAATAATCCTTGCTCTAAGGTTAGTTTGAGTGAGTATCAAACTCAGAGAATACACGAAGTTGTTTGTATCGGTAGATTGGAAAAACAGAAGAGATTTGATAGGGCTATCATCAGCTTTTACTTTTGTCATAAGGGTAACCCAGATATTCACCTGACTATATATGGAGAAGGAAGTTTGAAGAACAAATTAGTTAATCTCGTGAATAAACTAGGTCTTCAAGACTATGTTACTTTCCCTGGTTTCGTTAATGACCTTGGTTCAGTATACAAACCTGGAGCCATTACCCTTCTTAGCTCAGACTATGAAGGCTTCCCAAATGTATTAGTGGAGTCTATATCTTACGGCGTCCCAGTAGTATCCGTGGATTGTGCAAGTGGTCCAAGTGAAATTGTTGATAATGGTGTGAATGGTTTTTTATCTCATAAGACTAGTGTGGTAGCTTTAGCAGAGTGTCTAAGGCTAGGTATCGCAAAGCACTGGGATATACCTGATGTAAAGCATTCATCCGATAAGTTTGTAATAGAAAGGGTTGTTTATGCATATGAAGAAGTACTCAATAGATTTTGATTGGTATAAAAAATAATGAAGTACGGAGTAATCTTACCATCGTTGGAGAAAAAGGGGCCTAACTTAGTGGCTTTAGATATCATTAGGGGGCTCCTGGAGCTTCATCATGATATTCAAATAAAAGTCTTCTACTTCCGAAGCAGTAGTTGTGAGTTATCATTTCCCGTAGAAACTAAGAAGATTGGCTTTTTTGAAAACGTGGATTTCTCCAGTTTTGATATTGTTCATTCTCATATGATGAAACCTGATATATTCGTTTTTATTCATAAAATGATTGGGCGAATGCGGGGCCCACAAGCCGTTACCACATTGCACCAAAAAGACATGGTCAATCTTCGCTACGATTATGACAGCAAGACTAAGGCTTTTGTATTTAGCGCAATTTGGAGAGTTTGTTTAAGTTTACATGACCATGTTGTGTTTTTGTCTCACTCTATGCGCACATTCTATTCTCCTTTCTTCTTCAATCGAAATCACTCTTTCATCTACAATGGAAGAACATTTGATACAGCTGAAAAACTGCCTAGAGAGAAAGTAAGTGGTCGGTTATATAAGTTAGGTGTCGCTTGTTTGCTGACTAAGAGAAAAGGGTTAGAGCAAGTTGTGAAAGCGCTGGTTCAATTACCTGAGTATGAGTTTCATATAGCAGGTGAAGGTCCTGAAAGAGACGCACTAATGGCTCTTTGTAGTGAAGTGGGAGTTGAACGTAGAGTTGTATTTAGAGGTTTTATTGATGATACCGCGTCTTTTCTAGATGAATTGGACATTTTCGTTTTACCTTCCAGAGGTGAAGGGTTTCCTCTAGCACTGATAGAGGCAGCAGCTCGGTCAAAAGCTATTGTTGTATCTGATATGGATGTGGTACTTGAAGCATTTTCATCGAATGAGGTGAAAATATTCAAAATGGATGATATGGATTCACTAGTGAGTGCCATACACGATGCATCGTTTGAGTCAAAAGAAATATCTAACAATATTTACAGTCGTTACTGTCGTGATTTTACTGCGACATCAATGTCAATAAAGTATTCAAATCTTTTTAAAAACTTAATGAATAAAAGGAAAAGTTAGGCACTATGCTCACTCTTGTGATGTTTAAATTTTTAGTCGGGTAAGGAGTAATAAGTGGCAGTATTTATAGCAGTCGTCTCTCATGGTCACGGAGAGCTAATTAATCAGCTTAAATGTCTTGAGAAACTAGCCAAGGATTATACGGTGATTGTAAAAAGCAACATGGAAGGAGATGACTTTCAAGAACTTAATGAGTCCACATCTTTTCATTGGATTAACCACATGTATGGTTTAGGGTTTGGAAAAAATAACAACGTTATATATGGATATTGTAAGAAAGAATTATCAATGTCAAATGATGATTATTTTGTCGTGTTAAATCCAGATGTTATTGTTTCAAGTGCACATTTATGTTCACTGGTTAGTCATATGAATGGTAAAAATAGAGAGCTTGCTACTATTAATCTCTTTAAAGATAAAGAATTAACCGTGTTCGACCCTTCAATTAGACGATTTCCAACATTAGTGAATTTTATTTTATCTTTTTTAGGGGCAGGAAATAAATCGATAATGGATAAAGCTACTATCAAGGAATGCAAAGAAGTTGATTGGGCTGCAGGTTCTTTTCTTTGTTTTAGTTCATCGCATTATGAGAAGCTGGAAGGTTTTAATGAGTCTTATTTTATGTACTGTGAAGACATAGATATTTGCTATAGAAGTCATTTAATGGGGGTGCCCGTTACTTATTACCCTAACATTAAGGCCATCCATTTAGCAAAACATGCTAACAGAAAGTTTTTATCTAAACATTTTTATTGGCACGTTTCTAGTGTGATACGGTTCCTGATTAATAAAAATATTCGGTTTCCCTTCAAATATAATTAGTCACCACTTTGGGTTTAAGGCTGTGGTAATTACGGTCATTTTGTTGTGTTACGACTTTTATCAAGAACATTTAGAATGACAAAGTACAGAATAAAGCAAATAATAAATAGTGAAAACATGAGCGACTCAGGAGCATTAAACCACTCACCAGCGATTCCAACACCTGCAAATAAGCTTGCACATAGGCATATAATCATCAACGTTTGAGTTGATGAGTAGCCATACCGTTGAAAGATATGATGCAAGTGCTCACGGTCTGGTTTGAAGGGCGAATCCCCTCTATTTGTTCGTCTTATCATAACTGCCGTCATGTCCATTAGAGGAATGGCAATAAGCCACAAGGCAGTTACGGGTTGCATTAACGTATTTGGCTCGCCTTGACTTGCGGCTAGAAGTAACCAAACAACAGAAAAACCTATCATCATACTTCCCGCATCCCCCATGAATACTTTCCTTTTTCTTTCAAAGTAGCCTAGATTGAGTGCGACATACGGGATTAATGCTGCGATAAAAACAAGGCAAAGGCTCGCAAAGCCACTTTGTTCGTCGGCGTACATTAATATTGCTAAACCGGAAAAGGTCACGATAGATAACCCACCAAGAAGCCCATCAATACCATCAACCATATTAAACGCATTGATAGCGCCAATGACGGCGACAACGGTAACGACGACTCCTAAAAATGGACCAAGGTTTACATCACCAAAAGAGAGTAAGTCACCTAATGTTTTCAGCTGAAGGTCTGAGAAGTAAACCATGCAAAGCGCAAGGCCTGCCTGTACCAACAAGCGCAGCTTGAAACTGACGTCATATTTGTCATCCAGGGCACCAAGTATGACTAGTGTCCCCAGTAGTATCAGCAACAGATAGCTGTCAGGGATGAGTTCTGATTTTAAGTATAAATATTGCGATACGGCAATATACACGGCAATGCCACCGACGAGAGGTATTTTCCCGGTATGCTGCTTTCGTGCCGTACTGATGTCGACTAAGCCTATTTTTCGCGCCCATTTTCTTAAAACAAATAGGGCGGTTAACGATACAAAGCTAACGTAAAGCAAATCAATCAGCATTCTGTTCTTCTAAATAAATCATCCTGTGGACATATTACACATGAATTGATAGCGATTAAAGAGCGTTGGGTTGCGAGTATGAGTGACAAGCTATAGAATTTTGCAATCTGGTTAAAATTAGAGAACTCAAATGAAAATTGCTGTTGCAGGAACCGGTTACGTAGGCCTATCAAATGCGATGCTCCTATCTCAAAATCATGAGGTAGTAGCAGTCGATATTGATGAAGAAAAAGTGGCGTTGTTATATAACGGCCAGTCTCCAATCGTCGATACTGAAATTGAAGCGTTTCTCAAACGTGATGATCTCAATTTTACTGCGACGTTGGATAAAACACTGGCGTACTCTAATGCCGATTATGTCATTGTCGCCACGCCAACGGATTATGATCCACAAACCAATTATTTTAATACTGGCTCCGTAGAGTCGGTGATTAAAGATGTGCTTGAGGTGAACCCAAGTGCGGTTATTGTGATTAAATCAACGGTGCCGGTTGGCTATACCGTTCGTGTGCGTGAAGAGCTAGGCACTGAAAACATCTTTTTCTCACCAGAATTTTTGCGTGAGGGCAGTGCACTATTTGATAACCTAAACCCATCTCGTATCATTATTGGCGAACGCAGCGAGCGAGCAAAGGTGTTTGCTGATTTGCTTGTTGAGGGCGCACAGAAAGAAAATATCGATGTATTGTTTACCGATTCAACAGAAGCCGAAGCGGTGAAGTTGTTTTCAAACACTTACCTTGCGATGCGTGTGGCGTATTTTAACGAGCTGGATTCTTACGCTGAAGCGGCAGGCTTGGATACGCGTCAAATTATCGAAGGTGTTGCGTTAGACCCTCGTATTGGCGGTCACTATTGCAACCCATCGTTTGGCTATGGTGGTTATTGTCTTCCTAAAGACACTAAGCAATTGTTGGCAAACTACCAAGAAGTACCAAACAATATTATTGGTGCCATCGTCGACGCAAACCGCACTCGTAAGGATTTTGTTGCTGAATCGATTATGAAACGTAACCCGAAAGTCGTTGGTGTTTACCGCTTAATTATGAAGTCAGGTTCTGATAACTTCCGAGCTTCCAGTATTCAAGGCATCATGAAGCGCCTAAAAGCAAAAGGCATTGAAGTGATTGTTTATGAGCCTGTGCTAGAAGAAGATTACTTCTTCCACTCACGTGTGATTCGCGATGCAGAGGCCTTTAAACAGGAAGCGGATGTGATTATCTCAAACCGTATGCTTCCTGAGCTTGAAGATGTTGCTGAGAAAGTTTACACGCGTGATTTATTCGGTAACGACTAGCCGTCTCAGTGTCGGCTGATATAAAAAACGAGAGCAATATGCTCTCGTTTTTTTTGATACCAATTTTACGCTAGTTTATATCCGCTATCCGCATTATCGCGTTGTTCGTCATCCCTGCACAGGAATGACGTGGCAACTCAAAGCGAGCAACGAATCAAAGCTGTTGCGACCGGAAGAGGAGAGCGATAATTTAGTTCGTAATAATTAGCGCTGTCAGTTAGTGGTTTACTCTTCCACGTCTTTTTCGTCTATCTCTAAATTCACATCAAGTGGTTCTTGAGACAGGATAATACCCGTGTTATCGGCATACACATAATCTTCAGGTAGGAAGGTGACCCCGCCAAAGTTGACCGGTACATCCACTTCGCCAATTTCGCTCTGTGCTGCACCGACAGGGATAGAAGCCAAGGCTTGGATGCCAATGTTCATTTCTTCTAGTTCGTCCACCTCACGTACGCAGCCGTACACGATGATGCCTTCCCATTCATTATCTTCAGCCAGCGCCGCAATTTCTGCATCGATGAGTGCTTTACGCAGCGAACCACCACCATCGATGAGTAGGATTCGACCCATGCCATCTTGCTCGAGAATGTCTCTAATGACGCCATTGTCCTCAAAACATTTCACTGAGGTTACTTGGCCAGCAAAGGAGGCGCACCCGCCAAAGTTGCTGAACATCGGCTCGACCACGTCGACTTGGTCTAGGTAGATATCACATAGTGCTGAAGTACTGTATTCCATGGCGATTCTTCTGTTCAGTTAGCAAAGGTATGTTTCGAGTATATCGGTTGACTAAGTCAATGCAATGACAAGGCTCAATTAAGTCATCAGAGTTTGAGCTATAACCACCCCAGAAAACAAGATATTAGTAACGAGTGAGCACTTCACGACTATCGGCATCATCGGTGCAATTTGTGCCGCTGCGGTGGTATGCCATACGGCAGAGGCGTGACGCCATATTACGATTAAGCTTAAAACAAATGGTAAGCTCACCCAAAGTGGGGCGGACTGAGCGGCGAGGTAAATGGCAAAACAAACTACGGCGGTAACAAGTAGCAGGGTGTGATAGGTTTTGGCTCGCTGTGCTCCTAACCGAACGACGACCGTGCGTTTACCGCAGGCACTATCGTTATCAATGTCTCGCATGTTGTTGACGTTGAGTACGGCCACGGCTAGTAAGCCACATCCTATTGCCGGTAATGCTAACAGTGAGTCGATGTGCCCAGTATGCAGAAAGTAGGTACCTGAAACACCTAATAAGCCAAAAAAGATGAACACAGAGATGTCCCCTAGGCCGACATAGCCATAAGGTTTTTTACCGACGGTGTAGGCAATCGCAGCAATGATGGCGAGCACGCCAAGCCCAATGAAGGCAAGGATGTTCTGTAGTGAGTCTAGCGCGTGGAAGATCAATCCTAACCCTGCCAGTACCGTCAGGATAATATTAAAACCGATCGCTTTTTTCATTTCAGCTTGCGACACCTCACCTGATTGAATCGCGCGCATTGGACCTAGGCGGTTGTCATTGTCTGTGCCTTTTATCGCATCACCATAGTCGTTCGCTAAGTTTGATAAGATTTGCAGCAACGTAGCCGTGATGAGCGCGAGCAACGCGACACTCCATGACATCGCCCCTTTTGAAAAGGCGAGCGCACTCCCTGTGACAATAGAGACAAGTGCAAGCGGCAAGGTTTTCGGTCTGGCGGCATCAAGCCAGATACGGATGGAATGATTCATGAGCGACTTATAGATTAACAGTTTGACTTAGTATAGGGGAAAAACCCTCGCACCTAAATACGCATAAAAGCTAAGGTTATAAGTATGAAAATAGTATGGTTTTAACAGTGACGTGAAGTGCCCCGAAATTTTGCGATTTGAATGTGGTTAGCATGGTGTTGAGTCAACGATGTCAGTGAAATAAGAGAATAAAAATGACTATAAAACCATGCGTGTATATTACAACGTCAAAAGCACACAGCGTAATTTATATTGGTGTCACATCCAATTTGCCACAACGAATCTGGAAGCACAAACAGGGAATCACCGGCGGTTTTGTTAAAAAATACAACGTGAATCTGTTGGTCCATTATGAACTCTTTGAGAATATGGAAGAGGCGATTTCTAGAGAAAAACAGCTAAAAAACTGGGAGAGAGCCTGGAAGAACCAACTCGTAACCAGCAATAACCCTGATTGGAGGGATTTGAGCCAGAACTTGGAGTGATGGTGTTGTGAGGCTTAAGCGGTCTCACATATCATAGTTCATAGTTCATAGTTCATAGTTCATAGTCCATGGCTTACATCTAACCCCACCGTCATCTTCACGAAAGTGAAGATCTTCTTCCACAAGTGACTCGCTAAATTGATCGCCATTATAAACGCGAATTAAAAATTGCGGTGAGTGCTGTGTTCACGGCAGGTGAGTTACTCGCGGTGGAAGATCTCCTTTTTCAAGGAGATGACGGTGGATGGGAGATGGCGGCGGGGTATAGGGGTATATCGCCTCCTCCTACCGTCATCTTCACGAAAGTGAAGATCTTCTTCCACAAGTGACTCACTTAATTGGTCGCAATTATAAACGCGCATTAAAACGTACGATGAGTGCAGAGTTCACTGTAGGGGAGTTACTCGCGGTGGAAGATCTCCTTTTTCAAGGAGATGACGGTGGATGGGAGATGGCGGCGGGGTGGCGGGGTATACCGCCTCCTCCCACCGTCATCTTCACGAAAGTGAAGATCTTCTTCCACAAGTGACTCGTTTAATTGGTCGCAATTATAAACGCGCATTAAAACTTGCGGTGAGTGTGGTATTCACGGGTGGTGAGTCACGCGCGGTAAAAGATCTCCACCCACCGTCATCTTCACGAAAGTGAATATCTTCTTTCACAAGTGACTCGCTTAATTGGTCGCAATTATAAACGCGCATTAAAACTTGCGGTGAGTGTGGTATTCACGGGTGGTGAGTCACGCGCGGTAAAAGATTTCCACCCACCGTCATCTTCACGAAAGTGAAGATCTTCTTCAACAAGTGACTCGCTGAATTGGTCGTCACGATAAACGCGTATTAAAAATTGCGGTGAGTGCCGTGTTCACGGTTGGTGAGTTACTCGCGACAGAAGATCTCCACTCTCCGTCATCTTCACGAAAGTGAAGATCTTCTTCCACAAGTGACTCGCTTAATTGGTCGCAATTATAAACGCACTTTAAAACTTGCGATGAGTGCAGAGGTGGTAGGGTATACCGCCTCCTCCCACCGTCATCTTCACGAAAGTGAAGATCTTCTTCCACAAGTGGCTCGCTTAATTGGCCGTTACTATAAACGGGTATTAAAAATTGTGGTGAGTACTGTCGTTCAAAGTAGATGAGTCATTCACGACAGAATATTCTCTCCCACCGTCATCTTCACGAAAGTGAAGATCTTCTTCCACAAGTGACTCGCTCAATTGGTCGCAATTATAAACGCGCGATGAGTGCAGAGTTCACGGCAGGGGAGTTACTCGCGGTGGAAGATCTCCTTTTTCAAGGAGATGACGGTGGATGGGAGATGCCAGCAGGGGGGAGATGACTTTGGGATGGTGGGGTATATCGCCTCCTCCCACCGTCATCTTCACGAAAGTGAAGATCTTCTTCCACAAGTGACTCATTCAATTGGTCGCAATTATAAACGCGCATTAAAACTTGCGGTGAGTGCTAAGTTCACGGCAGGTGAGTTACTCGCGGTGGAAGATCTCCTTTTTCAAGGAGATGACGGTGGATGGGAAATGACAGAAAGAGGAGGTGGTGGTAAATCTACGGTATCGCAATCATTGCCATAAAAAACGGCCCTTATTAGGGCTAATGCCGATCAGTTAAAG
>NZ_JBFROV010000025.1:0-31755 GCF_041471725.1 Vibrio sp. 10N.261.51.F12
GACTGTGTGACAGTAAGCGAACTTACTACCCTTAGGTCACGTGTTCATTGAAAACCATTTTACTTCCGAAGAAGTGTTCGTTTCTACTTTGCAGCAGAAGCAAACGTAATGATTATCATCAACAAGTGTCCACACAGATTGATATAGGTCTAAATTGTTAAAGAACATAACTTCGATGAGTAAACTTTCGTTTTTAAGCCTTTCAGCTCTCTGTCGAAGTGGGCGGCCATTTTATCTAAATAACTTGTCGTGTCAAACACTTTTTCAAACTATTTCGATTTGGCTCATTCCCTTCCAGGCCAGTCTGGCTCTTGCTTTGCTGCCTTCCCGTCTGGAGTGGCGCATTATAGGCAGATTGAACTGGTACGCAACCCCTAAATTGATTTTTTTTCGAAAAAACGTTTGTTTGGTGAAAAGAACAGCAGAAAAACAAAAGGAGAGTATAAAAACTCTCCTTTTCGGCCTGTTTTACTAAGATTTATATAAATGCGTACGCGTCTGAGTACATATGCTCAGGGGTCACCTGTTTATTTTGAGTAAACTGTTCACGTGCAGCCCCTGCCATTTCAAAGCGACCTGCAATATAAATATCAAAATCGGCTAATGACTCAAAGTCATCACCAACCGCTTGTAAAACATTTCCACGTTTACCATCCCACTGTGGATCCGCATTTTCAATAACTGGAATAAATTGGATATGCTTATGCTGTTCTTCTATTGCTAGTAATTCTTCTTTTGCATATAGCTGGTTCTCATCACGGCCTCCCCAGTACAGATAAATAGGCTGCACTATATTTTGGCTTATACAATGATCCAAAATAGAACGAACATAGCTAAAACCCGTGCCACCAGCAATTAATAATATTGGACGCTGACTGTCTTCTCGAATCCAAGCATCACCATGTGGTGCATCGATGTTAATATCAGCGCCGCTTTCTAATGCCGCTTTCATCGCGTCAACGACTTCAAGCGCATATGCATTATGTTCAGCAGCACCGATGTGTAGTTCGACCTCGCCTTCATGACGACAAGGGCTGCTTGCGATGGAAAATGGACGTTTATCTGACTCGCCCATCTCAACCATTAAGTACTGTCCAGCTTTAAAGCTAACAGGGTGCTCCGGGTGCAATAGGATTTGATAAGTATTTGAGGCTAATGGTTCTATGGACTTTACTTTAAATTTAATTGTCATTTTTTTTCTCTTTTATTCTTCACTAAAAGTAATCACAAGATCGCTTTCAGCGTGAGCAAGGCATGAAAACATCCAGCCTTGCTGTTTTTCTTTTTCAGTTAGCATAGGCTCAAGTTCATAATGAACCAGCCCAGTTCGAATACGGCATAGGCATGAAGCACAAGCCCCTACTTTGCAACGATGTGGGAACGCTATATTTTGGTTGAGCGCTGCGTCTAACACCGTTTGTCCATTAGGAACGATAAACTCTAGCTTCTGCGGTAGCAGTGTTACTTTATGACTCATAGGATGTCTAATTCATCCCATATCTGGTCAATTTTCTCTACGACTAATGGATCTTTCTTAATTGGCACACCCCACTCTCGCAGCGTTTCTTTCCCTATTTTGTTGGTGGCATCTAAGCCAGCTCTTGAACCATGACTATCCAACATCATCGTATCTCTAGAAGGGTCCATTCTGGTGGTGATCGCCCAAATGACATCATTCCAATCACGTACGTTGACATCCTCATCGCATGCAATAAGAAACTTTATATTCAGATGAGGCTGCACAATGTCCCATATCCGGTTCATGACAATGACAGCTTGCCCCGATGACTGCTTCTCAATTGCCACCATCGCCATACGGCTTTCCCCCTGGCCTGGTGCTATATAAAAGTCGCGTATTTCTGGAAGTTGTAATTTCACTTCCTCGATAACATCTGCCAGATTACTTTGGGACATTTGTACATAGGTGCTGGTGTCATTAACTTTAACCGTTCTCATAGCCAACTCAGCTTCCCATTTAACGGTAGCATCGAGCCCCATTTTTGAACCCAGCCCTACCACTGGAGAAGCAAAGTCTAAAGAGTCTATCGGTGTTGTATCGATCAATAATGTGTCGTTGGACGGTTCCATGTTGCTATTCATCGCCTGAGCGACGTCATCCCAGTCTCTTGTATTCACGCTTTCATCACACACAATCACAAACTTGGTGTACATAAACTGGCGTAAAAAAGACCACACTCCCATCATGACGCGCTTGGCATGCCCTGGATATTGCTTCTTCATCGTCACTACCGCCATCCGATAAGAGCATCCTTCCGGTGGTAGATAAAAATCGACAATTTCTGGAAACTGCTTTTGTAGGATCGGAACAAACACCTCATTGAGCGCAACACCTAATACCGCAGGCTCATCGGGTGGACGCCCTGTATAGGTACTGTGATAAATCGGGTCGTTTCTCATTGTCACATGAGTGATCGTAAAGACATGATGCTTTTCGACTTCATTGTAATACCCTGTATGATCACCGTAAGGGCCTTCATCAGCAAATTCTGCCGGGTCTATGTACCCTTCTAAGACGATCTCAGCACTGGCTGGCACCTCAAGGTCATTACTGATGGATTTTACAACTTCCGTCTTTTCGCCTCTTAATAACCCTGCAAAAGCATACTCAGATAATGTATCTGGTACTGGTGTTACGGCACCTAAAATCGTAGCGGGGTCGGCACCAAATGCGACAGAAACAGGAAATGGCTTACCTGGGTGTGTTTCCATCCAATCTCTGAGATCAAGTGCGCCTCCACGATGAGCGAGCCAACGCATGATCACTTTATTCTTACTTAGCTTTTGTTGACGATAGATACCGAGATTTTGTCTATTTTTATTCGGCCCTTTGGTCACGGTCAGGCCCCATGTTAATAGCGGCGCAACATCGTCAGCCCAACAACTCATCACTGGGACCTTATCAAGGTCAACCTGATCACCTTCCCATACTACCTGCTGACAAGCCGCTTTTTTTAGTCGCTTGACTGGCATATTCAAGACTTGTCGGAATACTGGCAGCTTATCAAGGGCATCTTTAAATCCCTTCGGCGGCTCTGGCTCTTTTAAATAGGCTAACAATTTACCAACTTCACGCAGCTCAGAGACATCTTGTCGACCCATCCCGATAGCGACACGCTCCGATGTGCCGAATAGGTTCGTCAAGACCGGCATGTCGTAGCCAATAGGGTTTTCAAACAGTAATGCGGGCCCACCAGCACGTAGAGTACGATCACTGATTTCGGTCATTTCATAATGTGGATCGACAGCATGAGTAATACGCTTTAATAGCTGCTTACTCTCTAAGTGATCGATAAAGTCTCGCAAATCCTTAAAATTCATAGGGTATACATCGCCTTGAAAGATGCAGGCATTATATACGCAAACTTCGCCAGTAGGCGAAGTTTGCGGCAAAAAGGATGATATCTATCCACTCAGTTTACCTAATTAGACAAGGCTCGAAGTATCAAACTCGCTTTTACATCATTGTTGGTAGAAACGACATCTCTAACCCAACCGCTATGGCCATTTTGTGCCAATTGCTTCGCGACAAAAGAAGCATCATCGGACAAGGTCATTCGAGAGACGAGGAATTGTTTCACTTCATCTGGCAGTGGGTTAATTTGTGCCAACTCTGATAACGCCTGCTGTTTTAAGCTTGGATTCATCGCCGCCTGCATCATTTGTTGCTGTGCAAAGACACTCTGTACATCCGCTAAGCGCTCTAATTCAGCTTGACTGTTGTGATCGGCTCTCATTTTCCACAATAATTGATAGAGTTGCTCATCTTCACTCACCTGAGCCATCCTTACCAAAACTTGAGTCGAAGGAAGCCATTCCGTGACTTTAGTATTCGTCAGCTGACCAATGAGAAAATTACTGCCTTGCGGTGACAAACTATCAAACTCACTAACAAGTATGTTTTCTCGGCTTTGGCGATCATAATCACTCCCCTCAGATAACCACTCTCTTAAAGTCAGTTGACCACTCTCTGCAAGCAAGATGAAATCTAGCGTCTTTTGGTCACTGTTCCATTGTTTGATGAGTCGTGCTGAAATTGCCGGATAATTAAAAGCTGGCACCGAAAATTCATACCCTTCTCCTCTTTCCAAAACGGTATAGATAGACGGTAGTGACTTTTGGCTTTTAACGAAGATCGCCATTTTTGAAGTGAGTATCGTGTTACGGTGTTCAATATCTTGAAGCAGTAAGAAACGGGCCACCTCTTGCTGTGGCAACGCGAGACGATTCAAGGAAAACCTAAGGCTATCCACCTCATCCCTTTCGACCAAATCAATGTACTCAGATACTTTCAGTTGGATTTGAGCACTGTTAAGCCAGTAATTGACCTCTTCTCTTGTCATTTCCTTAGACGCCATTGCAGATGGCACAACCAAGACTGCAAGACTCAGGAGAAACGACGCTAACCATCCTTGTAGCATTTCAACCTCCTGTTAACACTTTGTTAAGTGTGCGCCTGAAAAGGAGGAAGTGCAAACAAAAACGCCACCCTTGTTGGGTGGCGTTTTAAATTTGAGAAATGCTATCCGTTATTGACGGCGCATTGCATCAAAGAATTCGTTGTTCGTTTTTGTCATCGCAAGCTTATCAATGAGGAATTCCATTGCATCCGCTTCACCCATTGGGTGGACGATTTTACGCAAAATCCACATCTTCTGTAGCTCATCAGGCTTCGTTAACAACTCTTCACGACGAGTACCTGAACGATTGAAATCAATCGCAGGGAAGATGCGCTTTTCTGCAATCTTACGGTTAAGGTGCAGTTCCATATTACCTGTACCCTTAAATTCTTCGTAGATAACTTCGTCCATCTTAGAGCCTGTATCAACCAACGCTGTCGCGATGATAGTCAAGCTACCACCTTCTTCAACGTTACGAGCGGCACCAAAGAAACGTTTTGGACGATGCAGAGCGTTCGCGTCTACACCACCGGTCAGTACTTTGCCTGATGACGGTACAACGGTGTTATAAGCACGAGCCAAACGAGTAATTGAATCCAGTAAGATAACGACATCTTTCTTATGTTCAACCAAGCGTTTTGCTTTTTCGATTACCATCTCAGCCACTTGCACGTGGCGTGATGCTGGTTCGTCAAAGGTTGACGCGACCACTTCACCTTTTACAAGGCGTTGCATCTCGGTCACTTCTTCTGGACGCTCATCGATAAGTAAAACCATCAACTCACAATCTGGATGGTTGTGCGCGATGCTTTGTGCAATATTTTGCAGCAACATTGTTTTACCCGCTTTTGGCGGAGCAACAATAAGACCACGCTGGCCTTTACCGATTGGAGAAGCTAGATCGAGAATTCGTGCCGTAATATCTTCTGTTGCACCGTTACCACGCTCCATAACCATGCGCTCGTTAGCGTGCAGAGGAGTGAGGTTCTCGAACAAGATTTTATTACGTGCATTATCCGGCTTGTCGTGGTTAACCGTGTTAACTTTCAACAATGCGAAATAACGCTCACCGTCTTTTGGTGGACGAATTTTCCCGGCGATAGAATCACCAGTACGCAGGTTAAAACGGCGAATCTGACTCGGAGAGACATAAATGTCATCGGGACCAGCTAGATACGAGCTGTCTGCGCTACGCAGGAAGCCAAACCCGTCTTGAAGAATTTCTAGAACCCCGTCGCCAAAGATATCTTCACCACTTTTCGCATGCGCTTTTAAGGTGGCGAAAATAATGTCTTGCTTACGCAGACGAGCCAAGTTCTCTAGGCCTAATGATTCGCCAAGCTTGACGAGCTCAGAAACAGGTCTGTTCTTTAATTCTGTTAAATTCATTGTGGTGGATGTTTGTTTAGTCAAAATAGGATCTATTTTCTTATGTAAGATGGATTTGGTCTCAGGAACGACCAAGAAGTGAACGTTTGTTTAATTAACGTGCGATAAATTAGCACTAAAACTTATTCTAGTCTAGCTTTGGGAAAAACAAAACCGTGTATTTGTTAAGATACACGGTTTTCGTTACTTATCATTATAGATTTGCGTCCAAAAACTCTTTTAATTGTGTTTTTGAAAGTGCACCAACTTTCGTTGCAGCAACCGCACCATCTTTAAATAAAAGCAGTGTCGGAATACCACGAATACCGAATTTTGGTGGCGTACCCGCATTCTGATCAATATTAAGTTTACCGATAGTGAGCTTGCCTTCGTATTCTGTTGAGATCTCATCCAGGATAGGAGCAATCATTTTACAAGGACCACACCATTCTGCCCAGAAGTCAACAAGAACCGGGCCTGCAGCATTAATCACGTCAGTTTCAAAACCGTCATCAGTCAGCTGCAAAATCTTTTCACTCATCTTTCACTCCGATATTTTTCGTGTTGATGAGATAATCACCAACAATTAGTTCTCCTATTGGAAAGTATTTAACTTCGTATTGCAAGCTTAAGCTGATATTCTGTGCCGATGAAAAAGACGCATATCACAGAGCAAAAATTCGCCGATTTGGATTTACAACCGCAAATCATTGAAGGACTGGAAAAAAAAGGGTTCGAATTCTGTACCCCTATCCAAGCCTTGGCGTTGCCGGTACTGCTCACCGGCCAAGATATTGCAGGCCAGGCCCAAACAGGGACTGGGAAAACGCTCGCGTTTCTTGCTGCTACCTTTAACCACTTACTCATCACTCCTGAAAATGATGGTCGTACGCCTAACCAACCGCGTGCAATTATCATGGCCCCGACTCGTGAATTAGCCATCCAGATCCATAACGATGCTAAACCACTTATCGAAAGCACAGGACTAAAGACAGCACTCGCTTACGGTGGCGATAGCTACGACAAGCAACTAGCTCAGTTTGAACAAGGTGTCGATATCCTAATCGGTACCTGTGGTCGTATCATCGATTTCTACAAGCAGCGTGTTTTCAACCTAAACAATATCCAAGCCGTCGTTCTTGATGAAGCTGACCGCATGTTTGATTTAGGCTTTATTAAAGATATTCGCTTCTTGTTCCGTCGCATGCCTGAGCCAAAAGATCGTTTGAACATGTTGTTTTCTGCAACCTTGTCTTACCGAGTACAAGAGCTTGCTTTTGAACATATGCACAACCCTGAGCATGTCGTTGTTGAACCTGAACAAAAGACCGGACACCGCATTCAAGAAGAGCTTTTCTATCCGTCTAACTCAGAGAAAATGACTCTATTACAGACGCTGATTGAAAACGATTGGCCAGATCGTGCCATTATCTTCGCCAACACTAAGCACAAATGTGACAAAGTTTGGGGACATCTCGCAGCCGACGGTCACCGTGTTGGCCTATTGACTGGCGATGTACCACAAAAGAAACGTGAAAAAATCTTGGAACAATTTACCCAAGGTGACGTTGACATCCTTGTGGCAACCGATGTTGCTGCGCGTGGATTACACATTCCTCAAGTCACACACGTGTTTAACTTTGACCTCCCTGACGATTGCGAAGATTACGTACACCGCATTGGTCGTACTGGTCGTGCTGGTGCGAGTGGACACTCAATCAGCTTTGCTTGTGAAGACTATGCGATCAACTTGCCAGGTATTGAAGAATACATTGAGCACTCAATCCCAGTATCGGATTATGACTCAACGGCATTATTGACCGACCTACCGGCTCCTTTGACAACGATGAGACCTCGTAACTCAGGCCAACGTCGTACCAATACGGGCGGCCCTAGACAGTCAAATCGTAAACCACAAAGAAGACCAAGAGCACCACGCTCTTAAAAGGAAGTAGCCACATTTTATGAGTCAAGCAGTTAACTCTTCACCCTTGTATGCCGCGATTGATTTAGGTTCGAACAGCTTTCACATGTTGGTGGTTCGACATGTTGACGGTAGCATTCAAACCATGGCCAAGATAAAGCGTAAGGTTCGCCTTGCCGCTGGTTTGAATAGCACGATGGCATTAAGCCCTGAAGCCATGCAGCGCGGATGGGATTGTTTAAGTCTCTTTGCTGAGAGACTACAAGACATTCCTCAAGACAATATCCGTATTGTGGGAACCGCTACGTTGAGAACCGCCACAAATGTGGATATCTTTCTCGATAAAGCAAACGAAATTCTTGGCTATCCAATCCAAGTGATTTCAGGTGAAGAAGAAGCGGCAACAATTTATAAAGGGGTTGCCCATACCTCTGGTGGCACTGGCCGTAGATTAGTCGTGGATATTGGCGGTGCAAGTACCGAGTTAATTATCGGTGAAGGGTTTGAGCCTAAGGCATTAACCAGCTTAAAAATGGGCTGTGTGACATGGCTTGAGCGTCACTTCAAAGACCGCCAATTAAACAAGAAAAACTTTGACTGCGCCATCAACGCAGCCAAGGACACCTTGGCACCAATACTCAAGCAATACCAAGAACTTGGTTGGGATACTTGTGTTGGTGCGAGTGGGACAGTACAGGCACTGCAAGAGATCATGCTCGCACAGGGTATGGACGAAGTTATCACGCATGCGAAACTCAAACGCCTCCAAAAACAGGCAATGCAAGCCGATCACTTAGAAGAGCTTGATATCGAGGGATTGACGCTTGAACGAGCACTTGTCTTCCCGAGTGGTTTATCGATTCTCATCGCCGTATTCGAGCTATTAAATCTCGATTACATGACGCTTGCGGGCGGCGCATTACGCGAAGGGATGGTTTACGACATGGTCTCTGAGCTTCAGCAAGATGACATCCGAGCGCGAACGATCGGTAGCCTACAATCACGTTGTCAACTCGATGTCAGCTATGGTGAGCAAGTCGCAACAACGGTAAGCCAATTGCTGAGCGCCTGTGGCGGAACGACTTGCATCCATGAACCCCATGGTGAAACACTGTTAACAACCGCAGCGAAACTGCATGAAGTAGGACTCTCCTTTGATTTTAAGAAAGCAGGTGAGCATGGTGCTTATCTACTTCAAAATATCGATCTCCCGGGTTTTACCCGTGCTCAAAAGCACTTTTTAGCCGAGGTTGTACGACGCTACAAAGATCAATTGAGTCCACTGCCACCGCAACATGCGGTCTCAGCACAAAGTGCGACACGTACACTGCGCTTACTGCGCCTTGCGGTGATCATTACGCACAGAAGACAAAGCAGCCTACAACCCAATGTCTCTCTGACCAGCCAAGATGATAATTTGATTTTGACGTTAGATAAGCAGTGGCTTGATAACAACCCTCTTACCGCTGCAGAGTTGGAGATCGAATCGAATCGTCAATCTGACTTGGGCTGGCCGTTAACCATCAATGCCGTTTAAGCGCTTTATTTGAACCAAAAAAAACCGAACATGCGTTCGGTTTTTTTATCTCTTTTAAACGTCCTATGCTTTCACACCCGTTATTTTAAACTCACCATTACTTGCGGTAAGTTTCTTCACTAAGTAATTCAGCAATACCCCATACATCGGAACAAAAAGCCCTAAACTGATCACAAGCTTGAAGCCATAATCAACTAATGCAATCTCAGTCCAATGCTCTGCCATAAATGGATCTGGGCTTTGGTAAAACGCGATAGCAAAGAACGCAAGTGTGTCTAGCGCATTACCAAACAACGTCGAACACGTCGGTGCTACCCACCATTTTTTCATTTGACGCAATCGGTTGAAGACATGTACATCCAAAATCTGTCCCAGTAAGTAAGCCATAAAGCTAGCAGCTGCAATACGAGCCACAAACAGATTGAACTCACCTAAATGTAGGAAGCCTTGAAACTGTCCTTCAAAAAACAGTACTGATAGCCCGTAAGAGACCAGTAGAGCTGGGAGCATGACCAAGAAGATGATTTTTCTTGCCATTTTTGCACCAAAAATGCGAACCGTGAGATCCGTTGCCAAGAAAATAAACGGAAAGGTAAATGCACCCCATGTGGTATGAAAACCAAATACGGTAAAAGGCAGTTGTACCAAATAGTTACTTGAGGCAATGATGACCAAGTGAAATAAAACGAGAAGTGCTAACGCGTTGCGCTGTTGCGCAGGAGAAAAATGATTCATATTGTACCTTTTTCGTTTTGCTTGGGGTGGAGGGAACCCAAGTGAGACAACGTCTCTAATGACAGTAATAAAATATCGATGTTTCCATCGATTCGCGGCGGGCGATTATACATTAATCAATTCTAGGCGCAATAGAGGCCAGAAACGCAAACGTTTTACTCGTCAAAATAGCGATAACGACATCCGTTATCCGTTAAAAGCCTCGCTGAAAAAGTGTCGCAAGAAAATCAAGGTCTTCGATAGAATTCGTTTTATCAAGGGCTTCAAACCACATCAATTCACTATAATGTTCACCTTTTAATAATAATCGACAGCCTTCAAAGTCCACCAGCCAGGTATGTAAATCAGCATCCCACTGTTTTTCAATCACTTGTGCCGACAACGCTGTAACCATTCGGTCAGCTAACACCTCGAAGCTATCGAAATCAAACGAAGGGGCAGCAATGAGCAACTTACCCTGGTCTTGGATGTATTCATGCAGTCCGAAATCAGCCATGGTTGGTTAAATGCTCCTGGATTAAATCTAAGAATGGATTCGCATATTTTTCTAACTTACGCTCTCCGACCCCATTCACAGCCAACATTTCGCCATACGATGTTGGTAATATCTCGGCCATATCAATAAGGGTAGCGTCACTAAACACCACATAAGGTGGCAAACTGTCTTCATCAGCAATCGATTTTCTTAGTTTACGCAATTTAGCAAACAGCTTTTTGTCATAGTGCTTGGATACCATTTTCTCTGACTTTGCCGTCCGAGCCGCAGTATCTAAACGAGGCACCGCAAGCTCAAGAGGCATATCCCCACGCAACACCGGACGAGCTTCTTCTGTCAATTGTAAGGTTGAATTACGCGTGATATTTTGGTTAAGCAGCCCCTTATGGATCAGCTGCCTAAAAATACTCACCCAATAATCATGGCTATGATCTCGGCCAATACCATAGGTTGTCAGCTTATCGTGGCCATGCTCTCTGACTCGAATATTAGCCATACCGCGTAATACCTCGACCACATAACCAATACCAAAACTCTGGTTCACTCGATACACACATGACAAGGCTTTTTGTGCTTGTTCCGTCGCATCGAAACGCTTAGGAGGATCGAGGCAGATATCACAGTTACCACAAGGCTCTTCACGATACTCACCGAAATAGTTCAGCAGAACCTGACGTCGGCAGGTCTGCGCTTCAGCAAACGCACTCATCGCGTTAAGTTTGTGGCTCTCGACTTGCTTCTGAGGGCCCTCATCCTTTTCATCTAGCATACGACGCAGCCAACCAATATCGGCTGGATCATAAAGCATCATCGCCTCAGCAGGGAGACCATCTCGACCTGCGCGGCCAGTTTCTTGATAGTAGGACTCAATGTTACGCGGAATGTCGAAATGCACGACAAAACGGACATTCGGTTTGTTGATCCCCATACCAAATGCCACCGTGGCAACCACTATTTGAATATCATCACGCTGGAAAGCATCCTGCACATACGCACGCTCATCGGTATCCAGTCCAGCGTGATAGCTGGCTGCTCGAATATGGTTATTGCAGAGCTTCTCCGTGACCATTTCTACTTTCTTGCGGCTGCCACAATATATAATGCCACTGCCACCTTTATTTTCAGCAAGAAAACGAACCACCTGAGATACCGGCTTATGCTTTTCAACTAAGGTGTAACGAATATTGGGTCGGTCAAAACTGCCGAGGTATTCATGGGGATTTTGTAAGCTCAGACGCTGGATGATATCTTTTCGTGTTGCATCATCGGCCGTCGCGGTTAGCGCGATCACCGGCACAAACGGAAACAATTCTTTTAGTCGCCCCAGCGCCGCATATTCAGGTCTAAAGTCGTGCCCCCACTGTGAAATGCAGTGCGCCTCATCCACCGCTATCATTGAAAGCTCGATGTGTTCAAGACGTTCAATAAAATCACGCATTAAGACACGCTCTGGTGAGACGTATACCAGCTTAATTTGACCGCTGTTCATACGACGGTAGGTGTCCACCAACGCCTCTCGGCTCATCGTTGAGTTAATGCATTCCGCCGCTACGCCGTTCGCTTTTAGCTGATCAACCTGGTCCTTCATTAGTGAGATAAGCGGAGACACAACGATAGTAATACCACTGCGCACTAACGCTGGGATTTGGTAACACAACGATTTCCCCGCGCCAGTCGGCATAATGATTAAGCCATCCAAGCCAGCGATCGCGTTATCAATCACTTCTTGTTGACCGGGTCTAAAGTCTTGGTAACCGAAGACCGACTCTAGGATCGACTGTGAACTTGGTAATGATTCGGGCTGTTCAGCAAGTAACACAGCGGTCATGCAATATCCTGACAATAAATGAAGGGCGAAAGACGCTACATTGTAGAGATGTTCTAGGGGGAATGAAACTGGAATTCGTTGACCATGTGGATTAAACGTCGGCTATCATTCATACAATAATTAGTGCCACAGCCAGTGAGGCGCTATACTGCTCAGCTTCCCCTTTTTTAAGCCAAACTGGCTTTCGCTTTTGAGAACCACAGCATGCCCTTAGAACAACAACGAGCCAAAGAAGGTATATTACTTGCCGTCGGTGCTTATACCATGTGGGGAATCGCCCCTATTTACTTCAAAGCACTGGGTGATGTCTCCCCTTTGGAAATCTTGAGTCATCGCATCATTTGGTCGTTCTTTTTACTGGCGGGACTATTGCACCTAAGTCGCCGATGGCGCGGTGTGCGCGATGTTCTTAAATCTAAACAAAAAATGGTTTTCTTAATCACAACCTCTTTGCTTGTTGGCACAAATTGGTTGATCTTCATTTGGGCAGTCAACTCCAATCACATGCTTGATGCAAGCCTGGGTTACTACATCAACCCATTGCTTAATGTCATATTGGGTATGCTTTTTCTCGGTGAGAGACTGCGAAAAATGCAATGGTTTGCAGTTGCTCTCGCGGCCGTGGGGGTTCTCATTCAGTTATTCGTCTTTGGCTCTATTCCTATCGTTGCCCTAGCGCTGGCCACCAGCTTTGGCTTCTATGGTCTACTGCGTAAAAAAGTGAACTTAGACGCTCAGACGGGACTCTTTGTTGAAACCCTGGTACTCCTTCCTGTTGCCCTAATCTTTCTCACGCTGTTTGCGGATACTGCAACATCAAACCTGTTCAATAATGACATGAAGCTCAACCTGTTACTGATTTCGGCAGGGGTTATTACCACATTACCATTACTGTGCTTTACCGGTGCGGCGACTCGCTTAAAATTATCCACACTGGGATTTTTTCAATATATTGGTCCAAGTTTAATGTTTTTGCTCGCGGTCTTAGTTTACGGCGAAGCGTTTGCGATGGATAAAGCACTGACCTTTGCATTTATCTGGGGTGCTCTACTAGTCTTCAGTTTCGATGGTCTTAAAAATAGAACACAAAAGAAGTCTCAATAATGAATGAAATCACAATATTAATGACACTCGCGACCGTTCATTTTGTTGCCTTAATGAGCCCAGGCCCAGATTTTGCTCTTGTGGTACAAAATGCCACTAAATACGGAAGGCAAACTGGCTTTTATATCGCGCTTGGGCTATCGCTTGGTATCTTAATGCATGCCATCTTTAGCCTAACTGGGGTGAGCTACATCATCCATGAACATCCCGCATTATTTGCTTTGCTTCAGTGCGCTGGCGGGCTCTATCTTTTGTACCTTGGTATTGGTGCGCTGCGATCAGTTGCTTCTCGCTGGTCAGATAGAAATACCCAGGAAACGTTGCGCTCCGATAGCCGCTTACTGCTAAATAATCGAAGACAAGCGCTGTCACGTGGTTTCACAACCAACATTTTGAATCCAAAAGCGTTAGTGTTCTTTATTAGCCTAATGTCGAGCTTAGTCCCTGCCTCTATGTCGGTTCCGGGCAAGATCAGTGCCCTCTTTATATTATGGTCACTATCACTCGCTTGGTTCTCCTTTCTTGCTTGGGCCCTATCAACAAAAAGACTTCAACAACGTCTTTTGTCCGTCTCTATTTATATCGATGCGCTGTGTGGCATCTTGTTTTCGGGGATTGGTTTGGTGATCTTGTACCAAGTGACAATGACACTATCTGCATACAATTAGGCCATTCGACATCCTCTGTGTAAGAGATCTCTCACAAAGAAGTAGGCCATTAGCACTTTTGCTCGCACAAATAAGCCCAGAAAAACACTTAAGCGCATGATAATTAAAGACTTACACTTTCAGCCCTATCATTTTAGTGGTGGTTTTCTCTCTAAATCGGATTGTTCGATGCGCCATTTAGTTTAATATTATCTGTGTCGGAAGGATGCTGACACGGAACAGGAAACGCTCAGGGATTTGGGCATCTTCAGGAAGAAGATACGATTATTCAGGATGAATAGTCGGCATGGAAAGCGAATTGGACATTGAATGGACGCAATAGTAACTAGGATGGTTGCTACTAAGGAAAGACAATGGACACCTCAGGAAGAGGCAAGGACTTAACATCAGGATGATGTCAGGGACACCGCTCAAGGAACAAGTGAAGCGAGCTAACGAGGATTGTTGGCAGGTCAGGATAAGACCAAGGACACCGCTAGGAAGGCGATGAAAGGAATACGCTGAAGGAACACAGCATACTATCAAGGATTAGATGCATGGAGCACCTATAGTAGCCGGATTGCTGCGAGTAAGACCATAACCCCAAGGGCGAAAGCTCTTGGGGTTTTTCTTTATCTATTCTAAGTACTTAGGCTCTACGTACTTATGCGTTGTACGTACCTATGTGTGGTGCCTACCAATAAGTTCGCTTTTTTTAAATGGTGTCTCGATGCCTTTCACCAAGGCTAATGTCACTGTCTCGCGATACTTCAGACATAAAAAAAGCAGCAACGGCTGCTTTTTCTCATCATACTTGTCTTAAAGCTGTTCTAATTTCGCATACTGGGTCACCAACCACTTAATACCTTCACCATTGAAGGCGACCTGCACTCGGCTTTGTGGACCACTGCCCTCGAAGTTAATGATCGTCCCTTCACCAAACTTAGGATGCTTAACCCTGGCACCTAGATTAAACCCCGTTTCATTAAAGTTTTGCTTCACTTCAGATTGGCTAAATCGACCTGTGCTTGTTGGTCGGCTGACCTGTGCCTTCATTCTCACTTCTTCTAAACACGTTTGTGGCAGTTCACGAATAAAGCGAGACGGTTTATGATACTTATCTTGCCCGTACAAACGACGCATTTCTGCATAGGTAATATGCAGTTTCACCATCGCCCGAGTCATACCGACATAACATAGACGACGCTCCTCTTCTAGGCGACCCGCTTCTTCTGCCGACATTTGGCTTGGAAACATACCTTCTTCGACACCGACCATAAAGACCATTGGGAACTCTAACCCTTTAGCACTGTGCAGGGTCATTAACTGTACGGCGTCATCAAACTCGTCAGCTTGTCCTTCCCCCGCTTCAAGAGCAGCATGTGTCAGGAACGACGTCAATAATGTCATGTCATCGGCTTCTTCTGGCTTTTCATACTGCCTCGTCGCGGTTACAAGCTCTTCCAAGTTCTCAATACGAGCCTTAGATTTCTCACCCTTTTCCTGCTCGTACATGGCAAACAAACCCGACGTTTTGATGACGTGATCGGTCTGTTCATGAAGCGGAAGCTCAACCGTATCGTCTTCTAGTGCGTTAATCAGCTCAATGAAACGCGATAAAGCACCTGCAGCACGACCTGCCAATACTTTTTCTTCCAACAATGCGATGCTGGTCTTCCACATCGTCTCACCACGATCTCTCGCCGCATAACGAATAGTCTCAAGTGTCTTGTCACCCATACCTCGTGTCGGTGTGTTAACTATTCGCTCAAAAGCCGCATCATCATTGCGATTACCCATCAGACGCAAATAGCTCAACGCATCTCTAATTTCTTGACGCTCGAAGAATCGCATCCCGCCATAAATACGATAAGGCAATTGCGCCTGGATTAATGCTTCTTCAAGTACGCGAGATTGAGCATTGTTACGGTACAACATGGCACAATCGGTAAGGCTACCCCCCTTATCTTGCCACTCTTTTATTTTACTCACCGTAAACCGAGCTTCATCCAACTCATTGTAAGCAGAGTAAACCGAGATCTTTTCGCCTTCTTTACCGTCAGTCCATAACTCTTTGCCCATACGTTCAGTATTATTGGCAATAAGTTCATTCGCAGCTTCAAGAATGGTTTTTGTAGAGCGGTAGTTTTGCTCAAGGCGAACCGTTTTCGAACCAGGATATTCATCAAGAAACTTTTGGATATTCTCAATTTTCGCTCCGCGCCAACCGTAAATAGATTGATCATCATCACCGACAATCATGACCTTACAGTCTGGGCCAGCCATCATTCTGAGCCAAGCATATTGAATATTATTCGTGTCTTGAAATTCATCAACCAAGATATGTTTAAAGCGAGCTTGATAGTGTTCACGGATAAATTTGTTATCGCGTAGAAGCTCATGCGCACGCAGTAATATCTCAGCAAAGTCCACCAACCCTGCACGATCGCATGCCTCTTGATAAGCGGTATAGATCTGTAGGTAAGTTTTGGTGATAGGATCTTGATAACTGTCGATATGAGAAGGACGTAACCCCTCATCTTTTTTACCATTAATCCACCACGCTGCCTGCCGTGCTGGCCATTGCTTTTCATCTAGGTTTTGAGCTTTGATAAGACGTCGGAGTAGACGCTGCTGATCATCAGAATCAATAATCTGAAAATCTTCCAGTAATTTGGCATCTAGGTAATGTGCTCTTAGGATGCGATGACAAATACCATGGAACGTACCATTCCACATTCCTGATGAGCTCCCCATCATCAACTCGTCAATCCGACCTCGCATCTCTGCCGCCGCTTTATTGGTAAATGTCACCGACATGATAGAAAACGGGGAAGCCGCCTCAACCGACATTAACCAAGCAATACGGTGAACCAAAACACGGGTCTTACCACTGCCAGCTCCAGCAAGAATAAGAAGATGTTCAAGAGGTGCGGCAACAGCTTCACGCTGTTTGTCGTTGAGGCCGTCGAGTAGAAGAGAAGGATCCATGAGCGTCGCTACTGTTTATTTATACATATTGGTTGATTATAACTCAAACAACTCTGAGTTTGAGAAAAAAAACTAATTTTG
This sequence comes from Vibrio sp. 10N.261.51.F12, assembly GCF_041471725.1. Classification (NCBI taxonomy): domain Bacteria; kingdom Pseudomonadati; phylum Pseudomonadota; class Gammaproteobacteria; order Vibrionales; family Vibrionaceae; genus Vibrio; species Vibrio sp. 10N.261.51.F12. Next base: position 17,130 of record NZ_JBFROV010000025.1, read on the forward strand.
GCTCAAACATGAAATCCTTAAAAATCAACCAAATAACATTTTATTTAACATTTAATCAAATAATTTATCATTTTCTTGAAAGATTTCAGGTCGCTCTCCTATCCTATTGATTAAGCAAGTCGGAAAACAACGATTTGTGGTCATAATTACAAGGATCAAGTCTCGAGGAATTTACTATGAAATCATCAAATCTAGCTATCACTGCCGCTGTAACTGGTTTAATCGCTCTGGGTGGCACCATGCTCACTGCAGCCCCTGCTGTAGCCGCTGAAAAAGAAAAATGTTACGGCGTTTCAAAAGCTGGAAAAAATGACTGTGCAACCAAAACGAGCTCATGTGCAGGGACAGCCAAAGAAGATAATCAAACCGATGCCTTCGTCGTCTTACCAAAAGGTGTGTGTGGAAAACTCGCAGGGGGCAGTACTGAATCTGCGTAATCACGCCTTTGCTATCAGATTTAGCGTTTTTGCTTAGTTGATTTGTATCGAACCCAACAGCATCGCAGTGTTAAAGGGATTCGACTGACAACATAAGCCATGACACAAAGGGCGTAATGATGCGCCCTTTTCGTTTTCTACAAGTTATTCACATTGCACAAAGATCTAGGAGATCGACATGGATCGACGTTCCGCCTTTAACCTCGTTGGCATTGGGTTGCGACACCCTCATTTGGATTATTTCCAACAACACATCAATGCAGCGGGCTGGCTTGAGATCCATAGTGAAAACTATTTCATTGCGTCATCACCGGCTAGGCAGCAATTAAGATCGATTCGTGAACACACTGACATTAGTTGCCATGGTGTAGGGTTGTCATTAGGTTCAGTCAGTCACGTTGATCCGTCTCACTTAACGTCTCTTGTACATTTAGTTAATGAGATACAGCCTACAATGGTGTCCGATCACCTCAGCTGGAGTGAACATGGTGGTCACCATTTTAATGACCTATTGCCCCTCCCATATACGGAAGAAGCGCTTGAGGTATTTTGTCGCAACGTGTTGCAAGTACAAGATGCCCTGCAACGCCCATTGCTTATTGAAAACCCGTCCAGTTATTTACGATTTGAACACTCAGTAATACCTGAGTGGGAATTTCTATCTGAAGTTCAAAAGCGTACCGAGTGCCGACTGCTGCTCGACCTAAATAATGTCCATGTTTCATGCTTCAACCATCAATACGATGCGATGACTTATCTATCCGCCATCAACGCCAATACGGTTGATGAGATTCACTTGGCTGGCTTTACCAAAAAACAATTTGAACAGGGCGAAATTTGGATCGACACTCACAGTGACCGTGTCAGTGATGAGGTTTGGCACCTTTATAAAAGCTGGCTCGAACAACATGGTTCTGTGGCAACATTAATCGAATGGGACTTAGACATACCAGAGCCAGAAATATTGCTTGAAGAAGCAGATAAGGCCGTATCATTGCTCCTCGAAACAACCCATAATGCAAAAGAGAGTGCCTAGTTATGACGACTCTCTATGACACGCAACAAGCATTTTCCTGTGCTCTTCGCTACCAAGCCTCAGGAAACGAGTGTGGTATTGCTGCCGACTACTTTTCAGCAGACGAACGACTCCAGATCTATCGCAACAACTTTATCATTAGCCTGACAGAGGTATTGCAGGCTTGCTATCCACTTTCTCTCGCGTTGGTTGGTGAGGAATGCTTTGCCTCGATGGCAAAGTTTCATATCACTCGTCATCCTCCAACATCTGGCAGTACTCTCGATTATGGTGAAGGGTTTAATGAATCCGTATCGTTACTGGACAACATCACAAGCGCCGTTCCTTACCTACTAGACGTCATCGAACTTGAGTGGGCAATAGACCAAGCCAATAGCCTAGAGCCGACCTCGGATATTGACGACGTAGAGCCTATCGTCCGATTGGCAAACATCCCAGAAATGCAGCATGGCAATATCCGTCTTCACATCAGCCAAGATATACAGGTTATAACGTCCGACTACGCATTACTCGATTTGAAACATGCCATCGAACATGAGCAATATGAATCATTAACCATTGAACTTCCACAAACTATCTTGCTACAAGGCAATACCTCTAAGCCGACCCTTTTAAGCAAAATTGAACCATCACTTGGGGCATTAATTGCTCAACTGCAAGCGCTTCTTCCCCTCAAATCAATACAGCCAGAGCTACTTACTCTGCTTCCTACTCTGCTATCCATGAATGTCGTTTCTGGGTTTAGCCTCATTGATAGTAAAGACCATGACCTAAAGGAGTGAAACGATGAACAATGGACTATCTAATTTCATGAACGCTTACGACTCAGCCGTCAACAATATACAAAAAGGCTTTGTTCCTTTGCTTCTTCTGATTTGCCGACTCTGGGTCGCATGGGTATTTTTTAATTCAGGCCTCACCAAGATAGCGTCTTGGGACAGTACACTGTATCTATTTGAATACGAATATCAGGTTCCGGTTATTCCATGGCAACTTGCTGCTTACATGGGCACCGTTGCCGAACTCGTATTACCGGTATTTTTAGCACTCGGGCTTCTCTGTCGACCAATGGCTGCCATCTTATTTGTCTTTAATATTACTGCAGTGGTGTCGTACCCTGTTTTATGGGAAAAAGGATTTTACGACCATCAGCTATGGGGGCTAATGATACTGATCGTCGTGGTATGGGGAGCGGGGCCATTATCTATAGATAAATTAATACGCAACAAGATGAATTCATAATCCTGTACCCTATTACATATTAAAAAACCCCGTCATTAATAACGGGGTTTTTTAATTGAGTCGCAGGCTTATTTATTTGCTAAAAATGCCTGAAGTTCTTCAGCTGAAATACCTTGCTCTGCAAGTTCTTTCGCTAAAGATTGAACCTGCTCGCCTTTGCGAGATTCAATCACACGTTGAAATTGGTAAACGATGTCTTTCAGAACATGGATTGGCACTTGTTTCGCTGCGCTTCGTATCCGCTCTTCACTTTGATTACCAAGCTCAGCAAGTAACTTACCAAACATAATTTTTTCTGGAGACTCTTCCATCTGCTCAAGAATGCGAGCCATTTCGTAAGTAGTCAAAGACATTGCTTTATAGATCCAGTTAATAATAGGAAGGAATATACTTTTAAATATACACCTGTTTCACTAATAGGAAAACCAAATCGTTTTCAAATTAACCTATTTTTACTATTTGTTTATAATAACCACTTGATGCCAAGCCTTTCCGTGTTGGCTGCGCAATATAATGAGTGCAGGGAAAGCCAACCACATTAGCAAGGCAACCATATATTGTGGCTCTAAGCCAACTCGCTGCATCGTGCCAACCAGCAGTCCCGCTCCACTCATTTGGAATAAACCAAGCAGCGCTGCTGCGGTTCCAGCTTTGTCTCCAAATGGCGCCAATGCTTTACCCGCCGCGGCACCTAGAATCAAGGCAAAGCCTACCGAGCCAATAATAACGGGTAGCATGAAAGACAGCGGCGTATCCAACGACGCACCCAAAGCCATGAGAGTCCCTGCAACCAACAACACAGTAATGCCCAGTTGCAATGTTTTGTGTGTGCCTATCCGGTCCATTAGTTTTGGCGCAAACATACAGGCAGCGATGTTAAACACAGCATTGAGTCCAAACCAGAATGTAAATTCAGACATACTAAGCCCCATGTGTTCCATTAATAATACCGGAGCAGAGGTTACATAGGCGAGAATCACTCCCATCGCTAACAGACAAAGCGTTGCGTGAAAGAGAAATGTCGGTGTTTTTAATACATCGATATAACGAGATAAAGCAAAATAACGCTCACCTTGTTGTTTGGGATTGGTTTCTTTCATGTATAACAGAACGACCGCGCCAACCACTAACGCAAAACCAGCCATAAAACTAAAGTTTGCTCGCCAGCCAAACTGATGAGTCAGGTAGCTCCCTAATATCGGAGCAAGGGCGGGGATGAAGCAAATTGCTCCATTCAAGTAACTGATCATTTTCCCGCTTTTCTCTGGGCCGTAAAGGTCGCGAACGGTTGCGAAAGCAGCAACGGATGTGGCACAAGCGCCTAAGCCTTGTAGCAACCTTGCCGCCAACATCCAGTCAATAGATTGTGCTGCCCACGCCAAGCAAGCGCTCAATCCATAGATAGTAATACCACATAACGCAACCGTTCGACGTCCAAGTTTATCCGCGAGTGGCCCTGCAAATAACTGCCCAACACCCATCGCAAACAAAAACCAAGTAATCGTATCTTGAACGAGAGTATGCTCAACCTGAAACGTAGTCGATATCTGAGGCAAAGCAGGTAGGTAGATATCAATCGCCAACGGGCTAAAAAACACCAACATTACTAAGGCGGCAATTTGTATCTTCGACGTACGTTGTTCCACTTAAGCTTTCTCTCTACAATTTTAATAGCAGGATAATAACGACAATATGATATGAATAGAAATGGTTTATACTCATTAGTATTATTCCTCAAAGGAATTTCACTAGATGAATCTCGAAACATTAAATAAAATTGACCTTAACCTTCTGTTATCACTAAGCGTATTGCTAGAGGAACGTAACGTGACTCGCGCGGCAAATCGCCTCTGTGTCAGTCAATCCGCCGTCAGCAAGTCACTTGCAAAATTACGATCTCTGTTTGATGACCCCCTTTTCACGCGTAACGCTCACGGTTTAACACCAACACCAAAAGCGATGTATCTTAAACCTAAGCTTGATGCGCTGATTACTCACTTACAAGCCATCACTCACCCCCCTGAGTTCTCACCTACCATTAGTGAATATCGTTTCCACATTGCCGCGGTAGAAAGTGTTTACCCGCTTATCATGCCGCACTTCTTACCGGCAATATTCAGCCAAGGCCCAAACCTAAGTATTAGTACTCATGCATGGAATGAACGCACGTTTGAGCAAATGCAAAAAGGTGAGCTTGATCTTGGCATTACGGGTAAGGACATTGATATTCGTGATGCTATTCGAACCATGTACCCCCCAGAGAACATACGAGAGCTCGAGGTCTATCGGGACACACAAATGTGCTTAGTTCGCGCCAATCACCCTATCCTGTCGAAACCATGGAATTTGGAAACCTATTTATCGCTTCGTCACGTACAAGTTCGATGCGATGGCAGTGATCGCTGGCTTTTGGATTACCGCCTGTCCGACATGGGAAGAGAAAGAGACATCGCCATTACAGTACCCGACTTTAATAACGCCGCTGCGTTGTGTTCGTACACTGATTTCATTTTTACAGCGCCTCGTCATTTCGTTCATCTCGTTGCCGATCAATTGGGTTTAGTCGTATTGCCACTTCCATTAGAGTTTCCCCCTATGGCTTATACGCTATTTTGGCATAAGGAACGCGATAATGACCCTGCTCTAAACTGGTTGATTGAGATCATCAAACAAAAGACGCTGCACTTGCGTTAGCAAGAGATTCATCATTGCTAAGCCTGACCACTACTTGGAAGTAAATAAAGCTGCAAACATTATCTCCATGATAATGGATTGTAACTGACCATCAAAAGCGCTAGCTTATAGTGCAAATAACAGTAGGCCGAGCTCACTCGCCCAATAGAAGGAATTACAGATGCCAACTCTCATATCCGAACGTGTCTCCACACTCCAAGACTGGCTTGAGGCCAATCAACTCGACGCATTTATTGTTGCTCACGAAGATGAGTATTTGGGTGAGTACGTTCCTGAACATAATGAACGCTTACATTGGTTAACGGGCTTTACTGGTTCGGCTGGCGCCGCCGTTATCACCAAAGATTCAGCGGCTATTTTTGTTGATGGGCGCTACACAGTGCAAGTCACGAAACAGGTGCCAGGCAACGTATTCGAATATTGCCATTTAATTGAAACACCTCCGATTGAGTGGTTGTTAAAAACCCTACCAGCAGGCTCAAAAGTTGGTCTCGATCCACGCATGCACCGCGGTCATTGGTATCATAATGCACAACATCAAGTTGCTGGACAATTGGCGCTAGTGCCATGTCCGGTTAACCCTATTGATGCAAACTGGACTGATCGTCCAGAACCTCAGTTAAGCCCCGTGACATTAATGTCTCTCGATTATGTTGGGCAATCAAGCATTGATAAACGTCTTGCACTAGCCGAACAACTCAAGGCTTCTGGCGCTAGTGCGGCAATCATTACTGAACTCGATTCGATTTGTTGGCTATTGAATATTCGGGGCCTTGATGTCTCTCGCCTACCCGTTTTATTATCTCATGCCATCCTTTTCTCTGATGGCAGTGTTAAGTTTTTCATTGATGAGCATCGAATTAGTGACCGCTCTTTATTTGATCAACACGTGGGTGACAAGGTCTCGGTTCACTCACCTGAGTCACTTGAAGGTGAACTACAAGCGCTTTCCAATAAAGCGGTATCACTTGACCTTGCCACCAGTAACGCTTGGTTCCAAATTACTCTTGAACAAGCAGGCGCAACAATCCTTCCATTAGCAGACCCTTGCTTGATGCCAAAAGCGGCCAAAAACTCAGTCGAGATTTCAGGCATGAAAGCAAGCCATGTTCGTGATGGTGTGGCGATGGTGAAATTTTTATCTTGGCTAGACCGCGAGGTCTCGAGTGGTGCTCAACAAGACGAGGCTTCTCTTTCTGATCAACTGGAGCTGTTCCGACGAGAAGATGCATCTCTGGTGGACTTGAGCTTTGATACAATCTCAGCGTCAGCTGGCAACGCAGCGATGTGTCACTACAACCACATGAACCAAGAAGTACCTGGATCTCTTGTTCCTGATACCTTGTACCTTGTTGACTCAGGCGGTCAATACCCAGATGGTACTACTGACATTACGCGTACCATCGCTATCGGCCAACCAAGCGATGAAATGAAGCACCAGTTTACCTTAGTGCTAAAAGGGCATATTGCTTTAGCGTCTGCGTTATTTCCGAAAGGGACGTGTGGTCATCAGCTCGATATATTAGCCCGCCAACACTTATGGGCTAATGGCTTCGATTACGACCATGGTACTGGGCATGGTGTTGGGCATTTTCTAAGTGTACATGAAGGCCCTCAACGTATCGCAAAGGCCGTAAATAACACAGCGTTAGTGCCGGGAATGGTACTATCCAATGAGCCTGGTTATTATCGCGCGGATGCGTTTGGTATTAGAATCGAGAACCTAGAGTTGGTTGTCGAGAAGCCAACCCAAGGTGACCTTACAATGTTGGGTTTTGAATCTCTAACTCGCTGCCCGATTGATAAGCGAAACATTGTCGTTACTATGCTTAGCCAGACAGAAATCGATTGGATTAATCAATATCATCAAGTCGTATTTGAAGCGATCTCTCCATTAGTTTCAGGAGAAGCGTTAACATGGCTAACGGCATCTTGTCAGCCGATCTAGATTATTATCTCTGATGAGAAAAAAACAAGAGCTGCAAACGCAGCTCTTGTTTCACGTGAAACATCCCTATCATGACAATTAGAGACCACTTCTAATATTGTTATCCTGAATAAGATTGATGCCAATCTTGCCAAACCGGTTCCATCCCACACTGCTTCACAGATAGCGACACGTCGTTAGCACTGCGTTCATCACTAATCTCAAACTGTTCCAGTTCTTGTTCATCACTCGCGTAGCCACCAGGTTGTGTTTTGGAAGCCGCACTAATACTCGTAATACCTAGCGGGTAGACGTTATCTCTAAACTCAGGAGCCTCTCGTGTTGACAATGAAAGCTCTACTTCATGATTGAATAATCGATAAGCACAAATAAGTTGTACTAACTGTTTGTCCGTCATTACCGATTTAGGCTGCACCGCGCCTTCACATGGGCGGAGCCTCGGAAACGAGATTGAGTAACGCGTTTTCCAATACTTATTTTCTAAGTATTGGAGATGTGCTGCCACAAAAAAACAATCTGTTCGCCACTCTTCCAGTCCAATCAAAGACCCTATTCCAATCTTATCAATACCGGCTTGAGCAAGCCTATCCGGAGTGTCCAATCGATAATCAAAGTCCATTTTGTTGCCCCGGAGATGATGCTCTGCATAAGTTCTCCGGTTATAAGTCTCTTGATATACCATCACCGCATCGAGTCCTAACGATTTAAGATCTTTGTAGTCATTAGTATCAAGAGGCTGTACTTCCATAGCAAGGTAACTGAAGCGACGTTTAATCGATGGCAGTACCTCTCTAAAATATCGCATTCCAACCTTGGTTTCGTGTTCGCCCGTCACCAGCAAAACACTATCGAAGCCCATATCTTTTATCACATCAGACTCTGCCGATATTTCATCGCTCGACAGGGTCTTGCGCTTGATTCTATTTTCCATCGAAAAGCCGCAATAGGTGCAAGCGTTCGCGCAAAGGTTAGATAGATAGAGTGGAATGTACATAGCCATTGTATGCCCAAAACGTTTACGCGTTAATGCGTAAGAACGTTGCGCCATTTGCTCTAAATAAGGTTCGGCTGCAGGTGAAATCAACGCTGTGAAATCATCCAAATCCAACTTATCTTTACTCAGTGCCCGTTCGACGTCTTGAGCAGTCTTAGCATAAATCGACAACCTGACATTGTCCCAATCGTATTTTGCATGCTCGATTAAGAAGCTCATCGACCTCTCCTAATTGCTGTCTAAGAAAGAAGTCAAAGGACTCGATGCTACCGCATGATTAACGGTACCGGCTAGGCCACTTTCGTAAGCGAGGCGACCAGATTCAATTGCCAGCCTAAAAGCTTTCGCCATTGCCGGTGGATTCGCAGCAGCAGCAATGGCAGTGTTGACCAACACAGCATCTGCGCCTAATTCCATCGCGAGAGCGGCATGAGAAGGCGCCCCAATGCCCGCATCAACGACAACTGGTACGTTTGCTTGCTCGATGATAATTTCAAGAAAGTCACGAGTGACTAACCCTTTATTACTGCCAATCGGCGCACCTAGCGGCATAACCGCCGCACAGCCAACTTCCTCTAATCGCTTACACAAGGTTGGGTCGGAATGACAGTAAGGCATAACAATGAAACCATCCTTGACCAATTGTTCTGCCGCTAGGAGCGTTTCAATCGGGTCAGGGAGCAAGTACTTAGGATCAGGGTGAATCTCAAGTTTTAACCAATTGGTACCTAATGCTTCACGAGCCAAATGGGCCGCAAATATTGCATCTTTGGCATTTTTAGCCCCTGATGTGTTCGGTAGTAAATTTATGCCACGTTCGATTAGAGGTCGAAGAATGTCATCATCTTGTGAATCTAGGTTGACTCGTTTTAACGCCATTGTCGCCAACTCAGAACCGCTCTCGATAATAGCGTCGACCATCAGTGATTTATCAGCAAATTTACCTGTTCCAGTAAACAGGCGAGACGTAAATGTCTTTCCAGCTATTGTTAACATTTTAACCCCCGGCAATGGCTTGGAATACGTTGATATTCATGTCTTGCTTTAATATGTATTCGTCCCAGGACGTACGCGCAACAATGTCATCGTTAACCGCGACGGCACAACCATGGGTATCAATTGAAATCATTTCTAATAACCCCTTCAATGTCGTTGATTGCTCAACATCCATATCGGCATCATTAAGCCTTATCGTAATCATTTAACTTTCCTTCCTGATATTCGTTGCAGCAAACGGTGCATGTCGGGTCTTTCTGTATGTTGAGCGACCGCCAATTCCCATTTAAGCCATCAAAAATCTTTAATTTTGGGCTGGCACTTAATGAAACGTTGCCGGCAAGTTTTATCGTTTCAAGTGCTTGATATACTCCTATCATGCCCACTACTGGGCCAATAATGCCGGACTCAGAACAACGCTGCGCCGATGCAAGTTCATCAAAAGGATAAAGGCAGCGATAGCACGGTATAGACGTTTCTGCATTAAAGCGAAAAACACTTATCTGACCGCCCCACCCAATCGCAGCGCCGGACACGAGGTCTGTTTTGGTCATGTAACACGCTTTGTTTATCGCCTGGCGAGTTCGCATGTTGTCACTACAATCAAGCACAATGTCAGCAAGTGATACCTCTAATGACAATTGTTTTCCATCTAAATACTTGCTCACCGTACGAACGTTTATCTCTGGATTTCGGTCCATAAGTTGTTGCTTTAGTGCCTCTGTCTTTTTACTTCCAACGTCTTGTTGTCGATAAGCAATTTGACGAGGCAAATTAGACAATTCAATGACGTCCTGGTCTGCAATGACCAAACGTCCAATACCTGCACCAGCTAAGTACAATGACGCTGCCGTTCCCAAACCGCCACAACCAATGATCAACACATGACTATTTAGAAGTCCTTGTTGTCCTGATTCGGCAATGTCTGGAACACTTATCTGTCGAACATAACGCTTAAATTGCAAGTCAGCCAACATGAGAACGTTTCCTCATGATCAGGGAAAACTTGTCAATCGCACCTGGTATGTCCTGCGCCAAGGTAATTGCTCTAACGACCGCTAGACTTGATACCCCACAATTCCAGACCGGTGCCGCTGTTTCAAGGTCGATACCACCGATTGCAACAGTGGGATAACCAACCGTGTCCGCGTAGCAAATCGTATCAATCAATTGTTGGTACAATCCCAACCTAATCAACCCTTGTGGACGTGAAGGCATATCCTTAGTGGTCGTCGGAAATATATGACCAAGCGCAATGTAGCTTGGGCTAATCTGGACAATTCGAAGTAGTTCATAATAGCCATGCGTTGATAGTCCGAGTCTGGTACCGGATTTAGCAATTCGATTAAGATCGGCAACCTCAATATCTTCTTGCCCGAGGTGCACTCCAAAGGCGTTATGCTTAAGCGCCAACTGCCAATAATCATTGATAAACACTTGAGCGTCATATTGTTGACCAAGTTCAATCGCCTTTTTTATCTGAGACTCTAATGTTGAACAAGCCGGATCTTTAATTCTCAACTGAATCGTTTTAATACCTAACGGGAGTAATTTCGCTATCCATTCAACACTATCAACCACCGGATATAGACCAAGGTCCTTTTTATTTAGGTGGGGAAATTCTGTTTCACATGCCTTTACTGCCCACCCCACTTGTATGCCCAGTTCTTTGTCTTCAATAACTGGTACTGGAAAGTGTTGATGTTGATGCGGCCATGTTTCACGTGAAACATTCCCCGCCCTCGCCAAAACCAGTGCATCTTCGAGAGGAAAGTCCAAGAGGAGAGACACTGCGAACCACGCTAAATGAAACGCAGTATCTTCAATAACGTTATCCCCGGATAACGCTCTAATACTTTCACTGTTGCAAGACCAAGCATCCAATATACCGCCGGGATGTTTGACATTAAGGTACACACATCCAGGCCGAGCGCGATTCAACATCTCATAAACGGTCGCCTTTCCCATCTTATGCTCATAAAGCAGCGTGTAATCAACACGGCTAGATGGGCTAGATGGGCTAGATGGGCTAGATGCCAAAACATCACTGCTCACAGTAGTTCGATAACCACCACTTACCAATTGAATATCCGACGTTAAGCTTGTCCCTAATTCCACTGCGTCGCTATCAAAACCCGCTACCTTCGCTAAACAAAGAACGGTTTCAATATGGCCTTTAATAAATGGATTGCTGACTGGCAACAGTATTTTCAATGGTAACTCCTACGATTCTTGTTCTGTAATGACTGGGTGGTAAAGTTCAGCGCCAGTAGCCCTGAACTCTGCTGATTTTTGACGCATCCCCTCTAACGGGTCATCGACCAGTTTGATACTGATATCACCTTGAGCTTCTAAGCCTTTTGCGTATTCACGTACCTCTTGTGATATTTTCATTGAACAAAACTTCGGGCCACACATAGAACAGAAGTGGGCAACCTTACCCGATTCCTGTGGCAAGGTTTCATCATGATATTGGCGGGCAGTATCCGGATCGAGAGCTAGATTGAATTGGTCTTCCCAACGAAACTCAAAGCGAGCTTTAGAAAGCGCATTATCTCTAATCTGAGCACCAGGATGCCCTTTGGCAAGGTCAGCGGCGTGAGCGGCAAGCTTATAGGTAATTAGACCTGTTTTTACGTCTTCTTTGTTTGGTAGGCCTAGATGCTCTTTGGGAGTAACATAACAAAGCATGGCGCAGCCATACCAACCAATCATCGCGGCTCCGATACCAGACGTAATATGATCGTATCCTGGTGCAATATCGGTCGTCAGGGGACCTAGCGTATAGAACGGTGCCTCATGACAGTGCTCTAATTGCTCTTCCATATTTTCTTTAATAAGGTGCATAGGCACATGACCTGGGCCTTCAATGATCACCTGGACATCATAATCCCACGCTATTTTAGTTAGTTCACCAAGCGTGCGCAGCTCCGAGAACTGCGCCTCGTCATTGGCGTCGGCAATAGAACCGGGTCTTAACCCATCACCTAAAGACAATGCCACATCATACTTGGCACAGATCTCGCAGATTTCTTTGAAGTTTGTATATAGAAAGCTTTCTGTATGATGGGCTAAGCACCATTTTGCGATGATAGAGCCGCCTCGTGAAACGATACCCGTCACTCGCTTAGCCGTCATGGGTACATATCGAAGAAGCAAACCCGCATGAATCGTGAAGTAATCTACCCCTTGTTCTGCCTGCTCAATTAGCGTGTCTCTCATGACCTCCCATGTTAGATCCTCAGCAATACCATTCACTTTCTCTAGCGCTTGGTACATGGGAACCGTGCCAATAGGAACAGGGCTATTTCGTAATATCCACTCTCGAGTCTCATGAATATTTCGCCCCGTTGATAAATCCATTACCGTATCGCCCCCCCAACGAGTGCTCCAAACAAGTTTTTCGACCTCTTCTTCAATAGACGAAGAAACAGATGAGTTGCCAATATTTGCATTCACCTTCACCAAGAAATTACGACCAATGATCATCGGTTCAGATTCAGGGTGATTGATATTGGATGGGATAATTGCGCGGCCTTCAGCAACTTCTCTTCTAACAAATTCAGGGGTAATTTCTTTCGGTAAATTAGCGCCAAAACTCTGACCTGGATGTTGCTGTGTCAGCATTGCATCTTCAATCTTTTGACGTCCCATGTTTTCACGTATTGCTATGTACTCCATTTCAGGAGTAACAATACCTTGTCGCGCATAATGAAGCTGAGTGACACATGCATCACCTTTGGCTCTGCGAATACGTGGTAGTAAACCATAACGAAGGTCATCTAATGTCTCATCATTAAGGCGTTCTTTGGCAAAAGTAGAAGAGACTCCAGACAACACTTCTGTATCTGAGCGCTCTGCTATCCACTCTTCTCTCAACTTAGGTAAACCTGAATATAGGTCAATAGTATGATTGGGGTCAGTATAGACACCGGAGGTGTCATAGACATGGATAGGTTCATTAGGTTCAAAGACCGGGTTTGCCTTTGAACCACCAACAAGACTATCGGCAAGATGAATGGTCCGCATTGGAACCTGTAAATCACTTCTAGAACCCTGAATATACGTTTTTTCAGAATTTGGATAGGGCGTTACCGACAGGGTGTCGATAAATTGTTTAGCTTCCAGTCTGGTTTGTTTACGAGTCGACATAGCATTTCCTTTATTATCGTATAAAAAAGATAAATGCTTGACGGATATGTGAACACAAGAGGTATCAACAACTATAGCACAACAAAAAATTGCACGAACTATATGATAAAAGAGAGGAATTCCATTCTTTTCTCCTGTTCCCTTCGCAGGTATTAGCCTGATCAGGTTCAACGGATCCCGAATTAACGGTCTCAGCTCTAAAGAGCACTCCGACAAGTATTGAGGCAATCATAAACGAAATTAAATAATAACGCTATTCGCTAAATGTTACATTGTTCAAGTTTTCATCAATAATTGAAAACCAATCCACGCAGCGGAAATACTCAGAACAACATTAAGCAAAACGTTTAGCCCCATTTTAAGAAATGCGCCTTGCTGCATAAGAAGCACGTTATCCATAGAAAAAGTAGAAAATGTTGTTAGGGCTCCCAAGAAACCTAACCCTATTATCTGCCTCCATGGCTCTGCTACCATCAGTTCGGTTTCAAACGCTGCGATAAGTAAACCCATAATGAAAGAACCGATTACATTCACGGTAAGTGTACCGTAAGGAAAGCCTCGACCAAAAAGTGACACACATAGCTCAGAGATCAAATATCGAGAACAAGCACCAAATGCTCCCCCAATAGCGATAAAACCTAAAATTGAAAATTGCCCCATAAACTGAATCCAAATTATAAAAAGATATTTAGCTAATAGTATACGACGAGATGATAATTTCGACACAAGAGTGCGAAATTTATATTTCCACCTTTAGCATATATCTACAACCAAGACGACAATATTTCAAACGTTACAGGCGTCACTTTACGAAGAGAATAATCATTTTCTATAAGCCATTAGCATAAACGATGGCAAAACCTAGACGTTAAAGAAGATAGGCGATAGCTGAACAATTTTATTGGAGAGTCTATTTAAGCAGCGATGAGGAAGATTAGAGTGTATGTACAAATGTAAAAAAGCCCTAGTCTTTCGACTAGGGCTTAGTATAAGTGGCGGAGTGGACGGGACTCGAACCCGCGACCCCCGGCGTGACAGGCCGGTATTCTAACCAACTGAACTACCACTCCGCAGTGGCTTACTCGCTATTGCAAGTGTCCATAAATTAAAGCCTGGCGATGTCCTAC
>NZ_JBFROV010000026.1:0-63947 GCF_041471725.1 Vibrio sp. 10N.261.51.F12
TCGTCTTGGTCAACGTCACTGATATCCACTTTCGCGCCCACTGTCAGGTCGCCTGTAAGGTCATCAATGTCGTCGGTATTATCTTCGGTTACTTGACCTGATGAGGTACCTGAAATAACAGGGAGATCATTGCTGCCTGTTATTGTGATAACGACCTCTTCTGTCGTTATCGCACCTTTGTCATCGGTGACACTAACGGTGTAAACAATGTCTTGCGTTGCTCCATCTTGAAGGCTTTGGGTTGCATCAGAAGTATCATCTAACGTGAATGTCCAGTCTCCTGAAATGGGATCTATGACAAAGTCACCATAATCACTATCACCACTAAAACCGAAACTTGCTATGGAATCAGCATCTACGTCGGTAGAAATCACTGTCCCTGTTACTGTTGCCGCGCCAGGAACATTATCACCAGATTCAGTCACCGCACCGGACAAATCACTCATTGAATCGATTACGGGTACATCATTGGTTCCCGAAATAGTAATAGTGACAACTTCGCTATTCACGGCACCAAATTCATCCGTCACATTGACCGTATAGCTAATGTCTTTAGTCTGCCCTTCCTCCAGAGCTTGCGTGTGAGCTGATTCATTATCTAACGTAAACGTCCAATCACCATTACTCAGAACTTCCAACTCACCGTAATCACTCACGCCGTCATCGATAGAGAATAACAATTGAGCGTCTGCGTCGACATCATCACCAAGCAGCGTCCCTGTCGCAGTAGGAATACCTGCGACTATGGTTCCATCATCTAGATGGCCACTTTCGGAAACAGCGCCAGTTAAATCGCTCTCACTCGTAATAAAAGGTTGGTCGTTTGTCCCTGTAATAGTGATGGTAATAGTGTCAGTACTTACCGCTCCAAATTCATCACGAATCGTGACAATAAAACCTTGTTCGTGAGTTTCGCCTTCTTTTAAAGCTTGGGATTGGGGAGAGGTATTGTCGAGAGTGAACGTCCATTCTCCATCTGCTGTGACATTCATTGACCCGTAGTCACTTGCGCCGTCTTCGATGAAAAATGTAAGGTTGGCATTGGCGTCAACATCGGAGCCGATTAATGTACCAGACGCAGCAGGAGTACCATCAACTAACGTCCCATCATCTAAATTTCCCGCCTCAACAACATCTCCTTGAAGATCGCTCGTTGACAAAATTTGTGGTTGGTCATTGGTACCTGTAATCGTAATCGTGACCGGTTGAATAATAAACGAACCATTGTCATCTTCTGCTTTGACGTTGTATACAACCGTAACTTCTTCTCCTTCTCGGAGTTCCTGCGTCACGGCAGAATCATTATCTAAATTGAACGTCCAAGCACCATTTTCGGGATTTACATTAAATTCACCATAGCCACTATCACCTTCAAAGGAGAAAGTAAGGTCACTATCTGAATCAGTTGCACGAATAATACCAGCCGCATTATCTTCTCCTGGCACTAGGGTTCCATCGTCAAGAACACCTGCTTCACTCACAGTGCCCGTTGTTCCTCTTGGGTCTACAATAACAGGACTATCATTGGTTCCAGTGATACTAATGGATATCACTTCACTACTTGTCGCACCAAATTCGTCTGTCACCGTCACGGTAAAGTCTAATTGCTTAATTTCACCTTCCGTGAGCGCTTGAGTCGCGTTGGATTCATTATCTAGCGTAAATGTCCATTTACCATCATCATCAAACGTAAGTTCACCAAAGTCAGTTGATCCATCAACTACCTCATAACTCAATGCCGCATCAGCGTCGACATCTGTTGCTACAAGGGTTCCTGTAGCAACAGAGTCATCACCAATGCCATCACCAGCTTCGGTAACCGTACCGCTCGTATCGCCACTCGCGCCAAATGTTGGTGCATCATTTGTCCCTTGAATGGTAATAGGAAGTGTCTGGGTAACTTGAGCGCCCTTATCATCCGTTACAGTAACAGTAAAACTTGTCTCAATCGTTTCACCTTCCTTTAACGCTTGGGTCGCGGGTGCATCGTTATCTAACGTAAATACCCATTCTCCTGTTATTTCATCGACAGCAATCGTTCCATAGTCACTTGTCGCATCCTGAACACCGAATATTAAGCTAGCATCCGTATCATTATCGGTTGCTTCTATTTTGCCACTTGCCGTGGCCACCCCACTAACCGCTGAGCCATCATCTAAGCTTCCTGCTTCAACAAGTTGTCCAGAACCAACCTCAATGATTTCGGGGATATCATTGATAGGATTGATGCTAACCAACACACCACCAGTTTGTACGGAGTTATCAGCGCCTTGCCCATCATCAACCGTATATGAGATTTGACCAGCATCATCGCCTAAGGTGTATTCTTCAGGCGCATCAAATTGCAAGCTCTCAAACTCCGACTTCGACAACACCTGTCCGATAGTCACTGGCGTGCCGTCAGCAAGTGTTAGGGTTCCTAGTTTAGGAAGCTCGGTAATTGTGAGTATTAACGTGTCGTTGTTCGGATCAGAAGGGAATGAAAGGTTTAACTCACCGTCCAGAGATTCCTCATCAAAGCTACGGCTATCAAACACGGTAACAGGTGCGGAGTTAGTTAATACATTCAGCAGGGTTTGGGATTGTGTTGGGGTAAGGTTGTCTCGAGCAAGGCCTTTAGTTTCGAAAAAGGTAGCAGCCAATACTTGATCATGTGTGACTTCTATGGTCGCCGCATTGGTAATACTTGAGCTTAAGTTTTCGCCAGCCGCCGCCGCTTTTTCTTCATTTTGGGTTGGATCTTGTCCCGCTTCGATCTGAGCAATGATGTCCGCGGCACTTTGTTCATCAGACTGGCTAAATTGAGCTGACTGGATAATTTGGCCGTTTTCACCAATGATATCAACACCAACAAGGTCATTGGTCGACTGGCCGTCAATGACAGAAAGAACGACATCTCCTTCCTGAAGCGCCATACCTTCAGCTAACACCTTAAGCTGACCTTTTTTATCAAGAACTAACGTACCCGTAATACTTGCCAGCCCCAAAAATACTGCAAAACCCATAGCGCGCTCCTTTACACCCAAGACTGTCGATACATATCTATAGAATAATCAATAACAAAACAGCAAATTGCCTACGTATAACTGCATACACAATAGTATAGGTAGGCTAACTAACATTTCGACTTTATATAACACTAAATACCAGATTTAATTACAAATATATATCAGAGAGTTGTATTATTTTCTATGATTCTCAGAAACGAAAAACACAGTCTCTAAAACAAGACTTAAAAAAGAAGGGAGTATCAGCGTTTGTTAATTATTTTAGCTTTAGGGAAGCGAGAACGGGTTATACCTACAGTGTATCTAACAACTCGGCATTGACGCCAAAACCTGTCTTATGCTCTTCAATCACCACTTCACTACGAGTTTGGATAACACCGGGTAGGGTACCCAATTTAGTGGACATAAATGATTGGTATGACTTCATGTCTTTGGTGCGTACTTTAATCATGGTGTCAAAGTCACCCGAAAGAGAATAACATTCCTCAATTTCTGGCATTAGGTCTACGGCTTTGGCAAATTTTTCAAAAATGGAGAAGCTCGTTTGGTCGAGTCTGATATGGATAAACACTTGAACATCTAAGCCCAACTTTTCTGGATTTAGTTCTGCATGATAACCAAGAATGAACCCATCTTTTTCTAGACGTTTCACTCGATCGGAGCAAGGAGAAGTGGTGAGGTTAACTTGTTTGGCCAACTCTACAATCGGCATTCGACCTTTACGACTTAAGATTCGCAGTATTTCTAGGTCAATTTTATCTAATGCAGTTACAGCCACTATAATATCTCGAACAAATATTGTTATTCGATTGTAAGGTAAATGTACGCATTGTAAAAACGTTATCGATCACACTCTGCGACTAATCTTACTTCGCTGATCATATTTTCAGCCAAGCACAAAAGTCGCTAAGTATGATTGAGCTTATATCTAAGGTAAGTAAATTTACTCTTAAGCAAGATTGGCTTGTTGAGTTAACACAGGTTTAGCCTCAACTTGATTCTCTTGATTGCATACACGGCAAATAATGTGACGTTCCATTTTGTAGTAACCACTGCCACTGACTAATTGAGACATCAGCTGTTGAAAGCTTTGTAGTATCGATGTGCTTTCATTTGGGCTGCGCTTCATCACCGCTTTGTGTGCTGTTTTCTTCTTGCACGCCGCACAGTAGTTAGTTGGCATTTTGCTATTCTCCTAGTGGTCTGATCATTTGCTGACCATATTGTGTTCAAGGTTGAGTCGATTAGAAAACGATCATTGCAGAAAATGTGGATTACATTCCAAATCTATGTCATTTATTTGCGAATTTTTGATCAAGATGTCGAAACTTACTTACAAATTTATCGATATATCGAATTGCGACCACAAATTAGTCGCAATTCTCATTCATTCCTAGAAAAGATCCTATCTAGATAAAAAACGTCTAACACAAAAAAAGCCCACGAGAATCGTGGGCTTGAGCAAGTCAATCAAACACTATTTTGCCGGTTTAATCCTAAAGAAAATTGCAAATAATACCGGTACCACAATCAGTGTTAGTACAGTAGCGAATCCAAGCCCAGCCATAATCGTAACGGCCATTGAGCCAAAGAACGCATCAAACACCAATGGGATCATACCCAATATGGTCGTCAAGGCCGCCATGCTGACAGGACGAACACGACTCACGGCACTATCAACAATGGCAAGGTATGGATCTTTACCCGTGCCTAATTCCAGGTTGATCTGATCCATGAGTACAATGCCATTCTTCAAGATCATGCCACTTAAGCTCAACAAACCCAACAAGGCAGTAAAGCTAAATGGCATACCGGAAAGCAACAATCCAAAGGCTACACCGATAATCGACAACGGTACCGTAAGCCAAATCACTAATGGTTTTTTAAACGAGTTAAACAACAGCATTGTGATGATAAACATCAACAAATAACCCATTGGCAATGACTTAAACATGCTTTCTTGCGCATCTTTAGACGATTCGTATTCCCCACCCCATTCTAATGAATAGCCCTCTGGCAGAGCAATCGCTTCAACCTGTGGTTGGATACGAGCAAATAAGGTCGCTGCCGTTTCATTACCCAATACATCATGATCGGCAAGAACCGTCAATGTACGCTTTCTATCACGACGTTGGATCAAAGGCTCGCTCCAATCCAATGTGACATCATCAACCACTTGTTCAACAGGCACATAGGTCTGAAGCATCGGGCTCCATATTGATATGTTTTGCAGCGACGAGTAGTCCACTCGCTCCTCTTCGGTTAAACGCGTGACAATCGGTAGTCGCTGAGTTCCATCACGAAACACACCTATTGCATTGCCACCAAAGGCGAGTTGCAACGTATTCGATAAATCTTCTTTTGAAATCCCGAGTCGACGAGCTTTTGATTCATTAAATTGTGGCACCAGCTCCTTGGTACGTTCTCGCCAATCATGGCGGATATTGCGAGCACCTGAATCAGCGAGCAAGATATCTTCAACCTGAACGGCCACGTCTCTCAATATCTGTGGATCCGGCCCGATTATTCGCGCTTCAATCTTAGAGGCTGGCGAAGGTCCAAACTCCATCAAACGTAACTGGAATGACGGCGCAGCAAATTCATGCGATAGCGTATTATCAAGCTTGTGTAACAACGCAAACATATCGTCGCGGCTCGTCGCTCGGACCTGAAGTTGTGCATAAGCTTCATAACTTTTTTCCGGCTGATACGTCAGCATGAATCGTTGCAAGCCCTGACCGACCGATGTAGACACAAAGTCAACGTCGTCTTGAGCGCTAATGTACGCTTCCACTTTTTCAGTCTGCTTTAGCGTTTGACGAATGTCTGTACCTTCAGGCATCCACATATCAACAAAGAACATCGGAGTGTTAGAAGCTGGGAAAAATGATTGTTTTACCATGCCAAATGCCATAATTGCAGCAATGAGCATCGCGACCATACCCGCTACCGTTAGCCAGCGCAGTTTAAGAGCAAGCTCCAACGACCAGCGGAAACTGGTAAACAAGAAGCCTTTATAAGGGTCCTCTATTTCAGTCTTAGCGGTCGGCTCCTCTTCTTTCAACATTAAGTCTGCAAGAAACGGCGTCAATGTTAATGCGGTTATCCAGCTTAAGAACAGCGAGAAGCACAACACCCAAAACAATGAACCCATAAATTCACCGGTGGCGTCTTGGGATAGCCCGATAGGCGCAAACGCGGTAATGGCAATCACTGTCGCACCCAATAACGGCCATTGTGTTTGTTTCGCAATTGCCTTCGCTGCTTCGGTTTTTGTTTTGCCTTGTTTTAGACCAACCAATATCCCTTCAACGACAACAATCGCGTTATCCACCAGCATACCTAGGGCAATAATCAACGCGCCAAGGGAGATCCGATGGAGTTCTATATTGTTGATACTCATTAAGATAAAAGTACCAAGTACCGTTAATAATAAAACGATGCCGATGATCAGACCGCTACGCACGCCCATTGCAAACAACAACACAACGATAACGATCGCCACCGCTTGTGCTAAGCTAACCACAAAGTCTTTTACCGACTTATCGACTTCCGCCGATTGATTATAGAAATAATCAAGATTGACGCCCGCAGGTTTAATATTCTCCAATTCAGCAAGCTTTGCATCAAGTACATTCCCAACATCTACAACATTGACCCCGGATGTAAATGAAATCGCCAGATTAATAGCTGGTTTGCCATTAAAAGTGATGACATTCGATGGCTTTTCTTGGATACCTTTTGAAATCGTTGCAACGTCTTTTAATCGAATGAGATTACCGGTATCACGACCATGGATAATTAAATTCTCCAGCGATTCGACAGAGTTAAGGTTACCGTTAGGACGAATCGCTAGGTTGTCACCATTAATCATGATCTCACCAGCAGACTGAACACTGTTTTGCTGATTCAGTAGACCGGCGACAGTATTCATATCCAGATTGAGTGCCGATAATCGGTTAAGAGATAACTCAACAAACAGCATCTCTTGCTGATCACCCGCAATCGCGACCTTACCGACGCCATCAACCAACTCAATCTCACGGCTTAAGTAATCGGCATAACGTTTGAGTTCGACATAATCATACCCATCACCGGTCAACATGATCATCACGCCAAACACATCACCAAAATCATCAATGATTTGTACAGAGTTCACACCGCTTGGCAAACTCGGCTTCAAATCATTAATTTTTCGACGCATTTCATCCCAAATCTGTGGCAATTCGTCTGGACCATAATCCATACGCATACTGACCGTAATCTGCGACATTCCATCCGATGACGTTGACTTGATATTGTCGATATAAGGCAGCTGTCTGATCTGCTTTTCCAGTGGATACGTGAGCTCTTCTTCTACTTCTGTCGAGGTCGCACCTGGATAAGTCGAAATAACCATGGCATCTTTAATCGTAAATGCAGGGTCTTCGAGGCGCCCTAAATCCATAAACGATATAATGCCGCCAGCGGTCAAAATGACGATAAAAAGCCAGCTAATCACACGATTTTTAATTGAATATTCCGTCAGACTCATTACTCTTCATTCCCCTTGAGCGCAACGAACTCGCCATCTCGAAGCTTTCTTAAACTTGAATTTATCAACACGTCACCTTCAGTAACCCCTTGGTCAACAATGACACCAAAACTATTAATTTGGTCAACATGCACTAAGGTTTTGATGGCTTTCCCATCGATGTATTTCCAAACATAAAATTCAGCTGGCGACGTACCAGGCTCTAAGACTGTCATCGGTAATTGGTACCCTTGAATTGAACTCAAGCCAGCAGCAACCATATCAACGTGCACTGCCACACTCGTCCCTGGTAAAATACTTTGTTTAGGCTGTGGCATTTGCAACCATAATTCATAAGCGCGAGAGGTAGCATCGGGTTCACTAGAATGCTCTAGGTATTGCATAGTTAACCCCTGATCTCTACCTGGGAAAAAGGCCAGCGGTTGATAATTGTTGCTCTGTGTATCCGGTGTCATCGACGCCAAAATATAATCTGACAAGCTGATTTTTACGTAGACTTTGTCCGCTTGGTATATTGAAGCAATGGTTTCAGCTGGGCTGGTGTTCTCAAATCGCTCTTTCACGACATCGGCTACAACGCCTGTAAAGGGGGCACGCAAGCTCGTGTATTGAATCTGATGTTGCATATTTTGGTAGCGCGCCTTCGCCAACTGTTTATTAGACGTCAACTCATCCAGTTCAGAGCTCGAGATCATGTCCTTGGCAAACAATTCAGCTCCACGACGTAGCTGTTTGGTCGCTAATTCAAATTGTGCTTGAGCATCTCGGTACTGTTGCTGTAATTTTCTGTCATCTAGTTTTGCAATCACCTGACCTTTCTTAACTGACTGACCGGGCTTTACAAGAAGATGAGCGATCTCGCCACTAATGCGAAAAGCAAGATCGGTTTGCTCCGCCGTTACCACTTGACCACGAAATTCACGAAATTGTTTTGATACCGGTTGAGTGACGTCAAATGACTCAACGGTCATCTTGGCGGCACTGCGCATCGCCACATCTGAATTACAGCCTTGCAAACCAATCAACGCTAGGGTGAATGTCATGAAAAATAACGTCTTCATTAGATGCCACCTTCACGAGTCCACAACTTAACTTGTTGTCCCTCAATTAGATTTCTTGCACCGGCCACCACGACTTGGTCGCCATGTTGAAGGCCCGCCGTAATTTCACCTTGCTCATTGAGCATCAATTTAATTTGATGCACCTCTTGAGTTGACGGCTCAAATCGCCACACTTGGCCTTCGCCATCTTGTTGGTTTATCCATGCACTTAATGGCAGAGAAATAGTGCGATCGGTTGTTTCACGTTGAATGTAAACCTGCCCAGACATTCCAGACAATATATTGATATTATCTGGTTTTTTTATTGATACTGAGGCCGTATAACTGTTCGTGTCGAGATCTGGCTGCATCGCTATTTCACGAAATGTCGCTTCAATTTGTTGGTTTCGGTGGCTGTCTAAGGTGACAAAAAATAGCTGTTCTTTAAGCTCAGCAAATGTCATGGATTTCACAACAGGAACCGGAATCGAAAAGGTCACATCCAATTCATTGCTGCTAATTAGATTCAATATCGGTTGTTTCTCGCCAACGACTTCGTACGCCTTGTGATAGGTCATTGAAATCACGCCATCAAACGGGGCAATAATTTGGGTATACCCTAGGTCTGATTTTGCTTGCTCCAACGCCGCTTCAGCAGCCTTATATTGCGTTTCTTGACGATCAAACATATCTGCGCTGATGAGCTTTTTCTTAAACAATTGCTGAGCGCGAGTAAGCTGAGAGTCTGCCAAATCAAATTCCGCCTGGCGAGCATCCAATGCCACTTGATAGTCGGTCGGATCTAGCGTCGCAAGGATTTCTCCCGCCTGTACCGACTCACCCATCTTAACGTCTATTGATGCTACCTGGCCCCCTACCTGAAACGATAGTTGCGCTCGATCGGTTGCATCGACTTGCGCCAAATAATTATTGATTGGCGCAAAATTTAACGCCGGAACCTCAATCACCTTAACGGGCTTGATCACCGGTTCATGAACTTCTGACTGAGCTGGATGGCATCCCGACAGGCTGATGGCAGCCAGAGCAGGAAAAACAATCACAGCACTTCGTTTGAATAGACGATAAGTGTTCATAGTATTTATCTCTGATATTGTAATTATACTTTACAGTTGTGCAGTATATGTATAATTTACACAAGATCAATAGTTACTGCACATGTGTATAGTATAATTTTTTGTCTGATTCAGAGCTGTTTTGGTTATATACCCACAAACCTCTATAAAGCATTCTTGATGAGTCATTGATGTACGCCTTGTCGATTGATAGGCACATGCAGTACCCTATATAGGCGTATCAAAATTAAAGAAGGTATCGAGTGGAGAAGAAAAAAGGTCGCCGCAGCGCTACTGCAGCAGAAGAGACAAAAACCATCATATTGACCGCCGCCGCAGACATGTTCTGTGAGCTTGGCTATGAACGGGTGTCAATTCGCAATATCAGTGAAAAAGCGGGCGTATCGCACAGTTTGATCCGTCATCACTTTGGTAGCAAAGATAAAATTTGGTATTGCATCAGTGACCATTTGCACGCGTACATGCAAAAGTACATCTTACATTTGCTCGGTGAGCTTCCAGAATCAACGCCTGCCAATATCAAGCTGTATCGATTTGCCGTTGAGATGCTCGCGCACGTCATCGTCATTCGACAGCCCATCCAACTCATTGCCGATGCGATGCGCCAAGAGAACGAATTCTTTGATTATTTTATCGATAGTCACGGTGAGATTGAATGTATCGTTCAGCAACTTGTCGACGAATACAATACGGCGCACCCCACTACAGCACTGAACATGCAGGAACTGAAATGGCAGATGATGCTATTTGCGCATGGTGCTGCCTGTATGCTGCCAATGTTAAAGGCAACCTGGTCAAAAGACGGTCTTGATACCGACGCTTGCCTCGTCAAACACTGGTCGCTATTTGAGCAACAGATTGCGTGCCGATTTAACATCGAATCATCGGACCGATTAACGCCCACAAAACTAGACGATATCGTGCATAAAGTAGAGTGTGGCTGGGAAGAAGCACCGTTGTAATCGATGGTATTCATGTCTCTAGCGAAGATTAATGGCGCTCGAGAGTATTAATCTATCTAGAGAATAATAGTGAACCTAAAGGACAGTAATAGACACCAAGCGTACTTATCGGGATAACGCCTCCACGCTACCATAGATATCAATAGTAAAATCACGTTGTTGGATATAGTGATTGGGCGTCAACCCAATGTGTTTTTTAAGGTATCGAATAAGGTGTGGCTGATCACTAAATCCAAATTGATACGCTACCGTCACCCAATCTATATCGGCGCTCTCTCGCTCATAAAGATACGCAAGCATCAACTCAAGCTTGTTCATCGCTTGGAACTGCTTCAGCGTCAATCCAACGACTTTACTAAAACTTCGCTCTAACGTTCTCTGAGAACAGTGAAGCTGCGTGCCTAAGCTTGAAATTGGCATCGTAGCCAACAGAGGTAGTGCTCGTCTTGTGAGCTCACTATGCTGATCTTCCCGTACTGTATCCAACCAGGGTAACAACACATTCGCTAAACGATAGCAGCATTGATCAACATCCGTTCTAGCCAACTCGATCAATGACGACTCTTCCTTTTGTTCAAGGCCGATTAACGCTGCCATTTCAACAGGCGTAACAGAATCCAAAATAGGCTCAGTACCACCAATGTTTAAGCCATACAACGCGCCAACGTTAAACTTGATGCCTAAGTGTGAAAAAGGCTTTGAGTGATCAAGTTGGTAGGTTCGACAATGAGGAAACAACCAATGGCTGCCGCAACCGCTTAAAGGCTCCGAATCCCAATCTTGTGGCACGATATCATGTGCATATTGATAACGCTGAGATGGAGGCGATAGGATTAGATGTCCAGAAGGATCAGGGTTCAGTTTAGGGTATGATGATGTGGTCGAGCCCATTGGCTTTTCTATGAACCAAAAGCATTCTACATACCGAGCGACGACCTCATTTGTGGGCCGCTTTAGCCAGTGGATCATCCCATTCTCCTTGAGTTATATCTCTTGGGGCTATTCAACGGCGAAAGTAAACTGTACAAGGCGGTTCAATGCACGTAGTCCAGCGTTCTCAATCGCTTTTTGAGCACCGATATTGTTTGATTCCGTAGAACACATTGCCGTCAAGCCTTGTTGTTTAGCGGTTTCGATTAAGGCTAATAATACGCCGGTAGCAATCCCTTTACCACGCTCGTCTGGCGCAACAATCATCCCCAAATCTGCGTAATGTGTTTGGTAATCATCAAACAAACGACACTCGCCCGTTGCGAATATTTGCCCGTCAACCCAGTAACCCCAAAGTTCTTGGCGGTCAATTAAGTTACCATAATAGCCTGTTAACCATTCCTCAGGCGCCCCGATACTTTGCACCGAAAATGCCACATACTCCGAGAGTTGCTCTTTAGTCGCAAGCTGAAGAGGAAGGGGGTCTGCGCTGGTCAATAACGCGAAATTACTATGTTGGTACATTTTTGCGTTCACTGTAAAACCCGATGAATTATCTAGGCAAAGAGATTGATAACGAGGCTCGGCAGTACTCACAAATGCGCCTTTGACATCCCCAATGACGGCACTGTTACCTTGCGCAACAAGCGAGAACAACTCTTCAGCCTTAATACCAGACGCTGGTGATAAGTAAAACTGCAACATGTAACTATCACTATTAATCACACAAAAGCCAACCAACGAGCCGTCTTCATAAAATCCAAAATGGTCGGACATTGGTACAAAGCCAAAATGCCACATACCATCTAATGGTGCCGTTGATGAAGCAAAATATTCCGCTTTGAATTCCTTCAATGCCGCTACAGAGTCGATTTTTTTTATGTCTAACATGATGATGTCCATTAAATTGGTTCGTCGTTTTTATTTGCCGAGCATAGATTTTCTTCACCCGATAATGATACGAGTTCACCCTACTCTGGCGTCTTAATAACGAATATATTAACGCTCCATACGGAGAATAGATTGAACAAAAACGACAACTACGACTACAACTACATAGATAAACAAAAGCCCACTGTATGCATACAGTGGGCTTTCTTCTCTTAATTTCTAGGTTACTTATTTATTCATGCGCGGTTGAATCAAGTTGAAACTCGCAGGGATATTGCTATCGAGCACGCCCATAAACTTACCTAGCACACTCTGATCGCCCGTGACTTTCAACGCGCCGCTTGCTAAGGCGTCTTTAACCGTCACTTTGTGTCCAATAATACCAAACAGTGTCATATTGTCGGCTTTCACTGTCGCCGCTGAATCTTCTGGATGAAAGTTCAGCGTCGAATTCATCACACCATTTTCAACCTCAACACCAAATGATTGTCCATTGAGTTCAAAATCAAAGGCAATACGACCAGCATCTAGCGACTTTTGCGGAACGATGCGTGTGGCAAACACATCCATCATGAGATCGGACGGTATCGCTTTAATCACATCAGGGCCTGCTGAGTTTACAACCTGTGGTAGCAAGTCGTTACTACGTAGCTCTTTTGCTGCCATTAGATACCAGTTCCGATTAAGAGCCGTTTCTTCTTGGAAGCCTAGCTGTTCAAACGCATCTGCCATTAAATAATTCGCTTGAGTATTATCTTTGTTATATGCCTCAATATTATTAAGGAGCTGAACCGTAAACGCATAATCACCTTGTTGATAATAATCTAACGCTTTTTCAATAACGATACTCTCGCCACCGAAACTTTCTACGTAACGTTTACCCGTATCCGCATCGGTATGACGCGCAATCTCGACGGGGTTTCCATCGAACCACCCTAGATTATTCACGTACGTCGCAATCACATTGTTTTCAAAGTTGCCGTAGTAGTCGCGGTTGTTCCATTGCTTCATGATTGGATCTGCAATCTCAATATTTTTCGCTATATCACGAGGACGATAACCGTAGTTTGCTAAGCGTGTCGTTTGATCGTTAATGGCTTTGTACAAGTCACGCTGACCTTTCATGTAATTGATCACATCTTCATTGCCCCATGTTGGCCATGTATGAGGACCAAATAGCACTTTGGCACTGTCATGCCACTCCACAATCGCATTGTTGATGTACTTCGCCCACTTTCCTGCGTCACGCGTTTTTGCACCGCGCATCGTGTAGATATTGTGCTGTAGATGATTGACATCCTCAGCCATTGACACGGCGCCCCATTTTGGAATTTCAAAGACCATTTCTGATGGCGCTTCTGATTCAGGAACAAGACGGAAATCAAACTGTAAACCATCGATAGTCACCGACTCTTTTTGTTGTGTGATCTCATGAACGGTGGTTGGTAACCCGTTTGCCCCCGCTGCCACCAATGGACCTAATGCAGCAGTCGTAACGCCCTTCTCATTTTTTGGTAGCAAGAAACCATATTGATAGACAGCTCGACGGCTCATGATGTTGCCAAATAGAACGTTTTCGCCTACCGCATGCTCGACAAAGCCTTGTGGAACATAAACGGGAATCTTGCCGCTAGCGATGTCTTCTTCTGTTGCTAGCCCTGATTTAATGACACCTTCAATACCGCCATAATGGTCTGTGTGTGAATGCGAAATGATAATCGCTTTTAAAGGTCTATTCCCTCTGTGTTTAGCGTAGAGCTCATACGCCGCTTTCATCGTTTCAGGTGAATACTCAATATCATAAAGAATGATGCCGTTGTCTGTTTCTATGACGGTTAAGTTCGACACATCATTACCACGGACTTGATAAATTTTGTTGGGCAACACCTCATACAAACCACCACGGTTAACAAGCTGAGAATGACGCCAAAGGCTTGGATTTACTGTATCAGGCGCCTCTTTACCTTGGACAAATTGCATAGCTGGGACATCGGCAATGCCTTTGATTAGCCCACCATTTTCAAGCGGTGCAATAAAACCACGGTCCACTTCTTCAAAGGCTTTTTTATTGTCAAAATCAAGCTGCTTATACACCTCTTGATTAGCACTAGCCGTATAGGAAGACGCTTCTTTAGAGTTCGATGAAAAATCGTAGCTATCTAGCGGTGCTGCACTGATAGTTTGAGCGACGACCATAGTCAAAGGAAGAAGAGTAAACAGTGTTTTTGTGGATTGTTTCATGTGAACCTCGTTTAATTGATTGCTTGATTAAGCTGACGAGGTGAATATTAGCGAGGTCGCCTAAGACAAACGATGGTGCTACTTTCAGATGTTAACTGAATATAATTCAGTTAACAATATTACCTATAAATACAAACACTTAAACATCGTAAGCTCTATAAAAATTATCGTTTACTGGTAATAAGCGAGGTACAATTAATTATTACGATGGTGATTTAACTCGCTTATTTTTCCAGTTAACAAACTGAGTGATGGCCAAGATAACGAACCAGAGCAACACAAAGGTCACCGCCATATCAAGTGCTCGATGAGCAAACTGGTCAGCGTTTATGCTATCCGCATGGCTATATAAACTAATCGGGATAAGTGTGGCCATAAGCAGTGATATTTCAAAATTTGGAATTTCATGATCGCGCGCTTCCTCACTCATCATTTCATGAATCAGCCAACCAATAAGTACAAAAAGTAACACTCCCCAAGAAAGCAACCACAGATCAGGGCCAGAAGCCAAGACGTTTACCGCCAGGCCTAATAGGCAACCCGTTATTTGAATGGGTAGAATGGTACGCAGACTCTGATGCATCTGCTCTAAGCTCAAGGAAGCCATCGCCCCAATAACCACAACAGCACAAAAAATAGCGGTGTTCACTTCGAAATAAAGATAAAAGCCCAAGACTAAAGTTAATACCAACGTAAAGACACTCGCCTTTGATGTCGTAATTTTGATGGGTTTCACTGTGCTTTCTTGAGGCAACGTAGAGGAGGCATGGCTGGGAATCCATTGATAAAATAGCCAAGCGATAGGCAGCATAATCACAGTAGCGGTCACTAACCCTCGGACTGAATTTTCACCTGGAATATCATACGTGGTATTCACGATCGCCATGAAATAATAAAAAATAGGAGAGGCGTATTGTGGCAGTTTGTGTTCATGTGTTGCTTTGAGCGTGATGAGATAGAAAAAAAAGGAGGACAAGATAATCAACGTCAATTGATGTTGGTAGAATATTTCGCCAACAATGACACCCGTAATAAGAAACTTAAATTGCCTCGTTATACTTTTAGTAATAGGCGCTAAGTTAAACGTTGGCGCCATAATGAGAGTTGGTGCCAAGAGTACAAAGAACACCGGACTTGGCACATCGAGTATAAATGCGATGAGTATTGACAGCGTGATAAACCCAGTGCGACGCAGCCATACTTTATCCTTTTCTAACAACAGAGGGTTCAATAGACATACCTAAATAAAGCTGTCGAATACATGGTAATATTTGAAAAATATTGCCAAAAAAGGCTATCTTCTCGGTACACCATCACCGTCGCTAGCGAACCCGCTACCAATTGTTCTGGCCACTCATTGAGGCTAATTCTAACTTGAATATTTTGGGTTTTTCTTATCCAGCGACTACTTTTACTCGTGTCAGCGAGCTCACCTTCTGTGACATTATTGAGCGCAACCGCCGCATCTATACTCGCAACCTGTCCTTTAAATACCTTGCCCGGTATCGCATCAAAGACAACTGAAACCGTTTCGCCTCGCAAGCGCCCTAGCCCTTTTTCATTGAAGTTTGCCACCAGCCAATGACCTTTTTTAGAGACAACCACTAACTTAGTCTGACCTGCAGACGCAAACTCACCTTTTTGTAACTGCAGATTGGTGACAACGCCAGAATGGTCAGTATAAACCTGTGTCCAATCTAAGTTCAATTTGGCACGTTTTTGCTGGGCAATGGCCACTTGAAGCGGCGCATAAATGCCATCCTCTCCCAATTTTGCTTGGGTTTCTTCAACTTGTGTGAGTGCAATAACATAATTCTGCTTGGCAACCTCAAACGCTTCTAATGTACTTTCGAAATCATCTTGCCCAATTTCCTTGCGAGCAAATAATTGCTTATACCGTTCATAGTGCGAACGAGCACGAGCGAGTTGCGCTTCATTTGATATCACATTCTCTTGTTGCGCTTTCAACTGGAATTGCAGTGAGGATAATGCCTGCTCCGCATTAAGAACGGACATAGTTGCAGTCTCAAAATCAGCCTGATAACCCTGTGAATTTATTGTAAATAAAGGACTGCCGACCTCAACAAACATACCATTAGTCACAGACACCGTTTCGATTGGCCCAGATACGCGAGGGGCAACATTAACGATTTCACCTTGCACTTGCGCACTTGTCGTGTAAGGCGCGTGAATATCAGAAAGGATGAGGAAAACGGCAACAAAACTAAGAGAAGCCACAACAAACCAACGAGCCACTCGGGACTTTTTATAAACCAAAAATACACCCCTCTATCAATTAAACCATAATCAGACACGCTTAAATGATAGCCATAAAGCCGCTGATGTTGTTACCTATTAACATAGAGTGCCCAACGCTTATTTTCAATGTAGCGATGTATGCACATGAAAAAAAGAGATTTTAACTTTCCCTATGGCCACTCACACCTTCTAAAACATCCATGTTGACCAGTGAGTCACGCCGTTTAATGGACTATGCAATAAAACTAAAACCTCTTTTCAACATCAATCAATAGTCCTAAATCGTGCCAACACTTAATATTCCCTCATCGAAACGGAATCAAGTTACTCAAGGAACGTTCACTACTCTTTTTCTGAGGTCTACCATGAAAACAACACCTTTAATCGCTGCGCTCTTCACTGTGTTATATACGAGTGCAAGTTTTGCCAATGTCATCGTCGATACTAAAGGCGTCGATATGGAAAAATACAACGCTGATATGTATGAATGCCAACAGCTCTCCAGTCAGGTTCAGCAACAAGCTGTAGCAGGAGTAGGACAATCCGTCGTAGGCGGCGCAGCACGCACTGCCGCTCTAGGCGCAGCGGGTACGGCAATTGCTGGCGGCCATGGGTCACAGGGAGCGAAAGTAGGCGCTGGTGTTGGAGTGGTAGGAGGGTTTCTACATCACCGAGCAGATGTGAGCCATAGCGAAGCGCAATATTCACAAGATGTCGATCAGGTTATGAAGCAATGCATGACCGGTCGCGGCTATAACGTCCTGAACTAGGAAGTAATATTATGAATTTAGTCTTAGATTACGGCTCCCTTGCCATCTTATTTTTGGTGTTATTAATTTTGGTTTACGGACTGATAGTCGTGCATGATATTCCTTACGAGATAGCAAAAAAACGCCAACATCCTCACGCAGATGCCATACATGTGGCCGGATGGATCAGCTTGTTCTTCTTACATGTTCTTTGGCCACTACTTTGGATCTGGGCCACCATGTACGACGGCAATAACCAGCAATGGTTAGGGGAGAAGTCCTCCGTTTCAAAACAAAATTATGAAGACCTACTCATTCGAATCAACGAGCTTGAAAAATCAGGCGGGGAGAAATAATGGAAACGCTCATCATCCTAAGTTATGCCGCCCTTTGCGTGATCATATTCCGAGTATTCCGCGTTCCTCAAAACAAATGGACAATTACAACGGCTTCCGTGATTGGTATGTTTATCGTTGGGTGGATCTTTCTCTATATGGCGATGTATCAACCTGTGTCAAGAATGGCACGAGTGTACAGTGTAACCACCCCCATTACCTCGCAAGTCGAAGGCCTAGTGACGAAAGTCTTTGTGAAAGGGAATCAATCGGTAAAAGCTGGAGACCCGCTTTACCAAATTGACCCAACACCGTTCAAGGACAAAGTTGCACGCTCTGAAAGTGACGTAAAAAGAACACAATCCGCCATCGAGTTTTATGAAACAGAGCTAGTTCGATACCAAAAACTTGGGCGTAAAGGGTTTTCTTCGCAAGAGAATATTGACAACATCGAGACGGAACTTCTGGAACAACAAGCTAATAAAAACAAGTATCAAGCTCAACTTGAATTGGCACAATTCAACTTAAGCAAAACAACGGTTACTGCCCCAACAGATGGCTATGTCACTCAAGTTGCATTGCGACCTGGGATGAAAAGCAGAGTTATACCATTTCAAGGTAATTTGACCTTTGTGCACAAAGAAGACAAGCAGCTATTTGCGGCATTTAAACAAGCGCCCGCTCGCTACGTTAAAGTAGGTTATCCTGCTGAGGTCACATTTAACACAATTCCAGGACACGCCTACAAAGCGCATGTCGTACAAGTCAATGATATATTTGCACAAGGTGCTATTGCCCCATCAGGCACAATGACTTACGCAGAGAAGATACCAGCAGGTGGACGTATCCCAGTAAAAATAGTGCTTGATAACCCAGAGCTTTTGAATGGCATGCCGATCCCTTCAGGCACCGATGCTCACGTTGCTGTGTACTCACCAAAATGGGAGATGTTTAGTGTGGTTCGAAAAGTAATTCTAAGAATGCAAAGCTGGCAAAACTGGTTGTTCGAAGGATAAATGCCAAAAGGAGAACATCGCTGTTCTCCTTTTTTGCTTGGCTCATCATTCACACATTCAACGTTGTCGTCAAACTTTCAACCTAGACTTCAAATCTACCTGCTACACGACTCCAACTAGTGCTTCTTTAATCGCTTTTCTAAACCATTCATGGCCAGTGTCATTTTTTTGTGACTGGTGCCAAGTCATATAGACAGGCACATTTTTTACTTCAAAAGGAACAGGAAATACATTAATCCCAAACTTATCAGCTAGGTCTCTTGCATGCCATTCACTTGTCACCGCTAGCCATTCTGTCCTAGACACAAGCTGCAATGCCGTTAAAGTAGACCCCGTTGAGTAAGCAACTTTTCGAGTCGGCAATAACTCTTCCATCACTACGGAATCAAGCGCATTCGTATTCAGTCTTTGCGTCTTCCATGTGACATGCTCTTCTTGCATAAAGTCATCACGTGTTAACGTGTCCTGAATACGAGGGTGTGTTTTACTTGCTACCACCACGAGTTTCTGTTCAAACAATAATTCATTATGATAACCATGCTCACTGAGCGGAATGGTTGCCAAGATAACATCAACGCGCCTACGTCTTAAATCATCCTGACGGTCTTGCTCATTAAGATGTTCAATATCAGCTTGGATAGTCACATGTGGCGCGTTCTCTTTTTTATAATGAGTCAGTGCTGGCACCAAAATTAGGTCTATATCTTTATGGCTGGAAATTCGGAATGTTCTTTGGCTCTGGCTGGGCTCAAAATCATGACGAGACGTTGAACTATTAACCAGCAAACTCAAGGGTTCTTGTATTTCAGAGTGAAGTTCAATTGCGAAGTTAGTGGGTGTGATGCCTCGCCCTTTGCGAATAAAAAGTGGATCTTGATACTGTTCCCTCAAACGGTTAAGCGTATGACTCACCGCTGGTGCGGTAATATTTAAGACTTCAGCAGCCTCATTAACACTCTTCGATTTCATCACTGCGTCGAAGGTTTTTAATAAATTCAGGTCCATATTCTTTCTCACTACTCGTCATCTTGTGAACATAATACATGACGATAGCAATGCTGAAAACTTCTCGTACGATGTTGATTTTGTTCTAAAGAAAGGGACATTTCACTTAGGTTATAATTCGCTTGTTTAAGCAAAAAAAGATTCATAAGGCCATGTTAAACCGGAGCAAACAACAAGTAATTTAATCACCCTTTAACTTCAAGCAAGCTCATCGCCATAGTATGTGCTTCACCCGCATCATAAGCATGACCAAGTTTTTAATTTAGCCCTTTATCAGTAATTCCTACCGCCGCTTGTGTATAAACCGCCATTGGATCTGGTATGTCCTGCACAGCGACTACCTGATTAGCATTTGCAAAGAAGCAGCACATAAGCACTCTATACCGTTGGTGCTTCATTTAGACCATCACGAAGATCTACAAGATATCCACCACAAAGTAGAGCACGGTATTCGCTCGGTTATGATTGATGGCTCACATTACGCCTTTGATCAAAATATCGAGATAGTTCGTTCGATCGTTCAATATTGCAATCGCTTCGATGCTAGCGTAGAAGCAGAACTTGGTCGTCTCGGTGGCCAGGAAGATGATCTCATTGTCGATAGTGCGGACGCCTTAATGACAGACCCCGCCTCGGCTGCAGAATTCGTACGTCGAACCGGAATCGATTCTCTTGCTGTCGCTATTGGTACCGCACATGGACTATACAAAGCAGAGCCTAAATTAGATTTTGACCGGCTTGATAAGATTCGTTCTGTTGTGGATATTCCATTGGTATTACACGGTGCATCAGGCGTGCCAAATGATATGGTAAATCGCTGTATTGATCTCGGTGTCTGTAAAGTCAACGTAGCCACTGAGCTAAAAATCGCATTTTCAAATGCCGTAAAAGCACACTTTCATGAACACCCAGATGCCAATGACCCTCGAAAATACATTACCCCAGGTAAAGCAGCGATGAAACAAGTGGTCATTGATAAAATTCACATGTGTCGCAGTGAAGGACGACTTTAAACCGTACAAAAATGCTCGAAGATACGCTGTATTTAAGTAAATAACTTCAACTACACACCTGCCCCCTTTAATTCCAGGTGTAAAGGGCATTTCTAATGAAATGCCCTTCTTCTTTCATCTTACCCATATATCAGAAGGAGATAGCACTCATTCACTGCTGTACTTTCACAATAAAAATTCAACAACCTCAATGATTCAAATTATAGGTATAAAAAAATCCTCGATACGATATCGAGGATTTTTTAAGCAGAATAGAAAACTCGTAAGCTTAATCTAATTCAATCAGATTCTTCTCAAACACATCATGTTGATCTTGTACGTCTTTCGAAGGGCCGCCAGTTAAAGCACTCACTGCAATGATTGAAATCGTAGAGAGAATGAACCCTGGAACGATTTCGTATACATCAAAAATCCCACCGCTGATTTGTTTCCAAACCACAATCGTAATACCACCCACTAGAATACCGGCAATCGCGCCATTTCGGTTCATACCAGCCCAATACAAGCTTAGCAATACCGCAGGACCAAACGCGGCACCAAAGCCAGCCCATGCATAGGAGACCAAACCAAGAACCGAGCTATCTGGTGTCATGGCGAGTACTAACGCAACAATAGAGATAACAACAACACCAATACGGCCGATTTTAACCACCTGCTCAGATGTCGCTTCTTTATTAATGACTTGCTTATAGAAGTCTTCTGCAAGCGCAGAAGAAGACACCAACAATTGTGAATCCGCGGTACTCATGATCGCTGCCAGAATAGCCGCCAATAAGATACCCGCAATCACTGGGTGGAACATCGCATTGACCAGCAACATGAAGATTTTCTCACCATCCGCCAGTACGTCACCACCAGAGTTCGTCACGTAAAGTAAGCCAATCACACCGACCAGCATCGCACCTATCATCGATAAAGCAGACCAAACCACAGCGATACGACGAGCGGTTGTCAGGTCTTTGTTGCTACGTGTTGCCTTAAAACGCGCCAAAATATGAGGTTGACCAAAGTAACCCAGACCCCAAGCGACAAGCGAAATAATCGCAATAGCTGACAATGGCTCACCTTTCGTATCATTCCACAATGTGAGAAGCTCTGGATTGATGGCATTTAAGTCATCGATCACTTGCCCAAAGCCGCCTTGCATCGCTGCAATCGGGACAATCATCAATGCAGCAGCCATTAATAGGCCTTGCACTAAATCGGTCCAAGATACGGCTAGGAAGCCACCAAACAACGTATAAGAAACCACACATACCGTGCCAATAATCACCGCGGTGGTGTAATCCAAGCCAAAGACCGTCTCAAACAGTTTACCGCCTGCCACTAAACCTGAACTGGTATAGAAAAGGAAGAAAAGCAAAATAAAGAACGCAGAAATAACCTGAATCATTTTTGAATTGTCGTTGAAACGACGAGAAAAATATTCAGGTAAGGTTAGCGCGTCAGTCGTAATACTGTAAGTACGCAGGCGTTTGGCACATAGTAACCAGTTAAGCCAAGTCCCCATTAATAAGCCACCAGCAAGCCAAAAAGCTTCAATGCCGGCAGCATAAGCGTAGCCTGGTAAACCAAGCAATAACCAACCACTCATATCAGACGCGCCCGCCGACAAAGCCGCAGGCCATGGTCCTAATGAGCGTCCGCCCAGAAAGTAGTCGCTTGAGTTTGATGTGCGCTTATAGGCAATCACACCAATGGCAAGCATCATCGCTAAATACGCGATAAAAGTTGTCGTAATAGCAAAGCTATTTTGAATCATTATTATTTCCTCATCCTAGAATTCAGCCCTCACTAAGAATAGTCAAAGCGAAGGCCGATAGGGGGCATTAGCAAAAATACCGTTTAACTACCGAGTTCTAACAAGGTAGCGTTCCCCCCCACTGCTGTAATATTGATGGTTCGAGTTCGTTCTGTAATGAACCTCAATACTAAGTTTGGATCGTGTGACGTTGGCATGGACGTCAGATCCGTTTCAGACACCAATAAGCCGATCGCGCTATCACGATTCGCCAATTGGTGATTGACCTGCCATAGCGTTTCTTCCGAGCCCACCAAACCTACCACTCGAACATCTAAGTCGATAAAGGCACTGGCTTCTTCCAAAGGAACGATATGAACAAGCTGTGATGGCAGCTGAGAACGCTCAACCGCCGAAACTAAAAGTTGATTAAAGGCCGTGTTGTTTGAGCTAACAATCACCCCATTACCTGAGATTAATGCCGCCGTGATTTGAGCCATTGCAGCGATGCTTGCATGAGCGTCTTCACTTTCAACGACAATAAGCACCACTCCACGACCCGCCGCATAAAGCTCGTTCGTTTCACCCGTTGGGCCTGGCATCAAATGAGGGGTAGCCAACAAAACATTCGCTTGTTGGATGTGATAAGCCATCACGCTTGCCAGCGTCCCGTTGACTTCGTTCATGTTGCGTTGAACGGACAGCACACACTCACGTTGTTGTGCAAATTCAGTGACGTTCCACTGCTCCCAAGCACTGTAAACATCAGAGAAAATCGTTGTGTTATTGACCATGGTTTTTCTCCTTATTTCGATACTTGGATAGCATCAGTAAAACGATATAGATAGTGAGGTCCGCCGGCTTTTGGACCGGTTCCAGAAAGGCCTTGCCCGCCAAATGGCTGAACACCAACCACTGCGCCCACTTGATCGCGGTTAATGTAGCTATTCCCCACTCGAGTGTGTTTTTCGATCCAGCGATAGGTCGATTCATTACGACTGTGGATACCCAGTGTCAATCCGAAGCCGGTTGCGTTGATGCGCTCCACCACATTAGGTAACTCTGCCGCTTTAAAACGAACAATATGCAAGATCGGACCAAACTGTTCTTCTTTTAAGATAGAAATATCCTCAATCTCAAAAGCACTTGGGGCGACAAAATCACCTTCATCACATTCGTTACCCAAGGATAACTGCGCCACTTTTTTGCCGTGAATATGCATCGTTTCAATATGGGCAAGCAGCTTTTCTTTGGCTTTTTTATCGATAACAGGGCCTACATCGGTGGAATGTAAGTAAGGTAAACCCACACTGAGTTCCGCCATTGCACCTTGGATCAGATTGATAACGCGGTCTGCAATATCATCTTGCACAAACAGCACACGCAACGCAGAACAGCGTTGGCCAGCAGAGGCAAACGCGCTGCGCACAACATCACGTACCACCTGTTCAGGCAACGCGGTAGAGTCGACAATCATGGCGTTTTGGCCACCAGTTTCAGCAATAAACGGAACCGGAGCGACCTGACGCGCGGCTAGGGTGGCATTAATGCGTTGCGCGGTAGGCGTTGAGCCCGTGAAGGCCACGCCAGCAATCGCATCGTGAGAGGTCAATGCATGACCTACGTCTGCGCCATAACCGGTGATTAACTGAATAACGTTGGCAGGAAAGCCCACTTCAAGCATGAGCTCTACGGCTTTAACCGCTATCAGCGAGGTCTGCTCCGCAGGTTTGGCGACAACGGTATTGCCCGCTACCAACGCGGCGGAGATTTGACCGAGGAAAATAGCCAGTGGGAAGTTCCACGGACTGATGCAGACAAAGACACCACGCCCACGACGAGTAAAGGTTTTCGACTCACCATCAAAACCGAGCAGTGACTGAGCGTCAAAAATATGAGGTTGTTTCGCGTAGTAGCGACAGAAATCAACCGCTTCACGAACCTCATCAATCGAATCATGAATGGTCTTACCGGCTTCTTGATGACATAACGCCACCAGCTCATGCAAGTTATCTTCTAGCGCATCCGCAAGGCGCAATAAACACTCGCCGCGTTGCTGATAGCTGACTTTTGACCAAGATTCAAACCCTTGCTCTGCGACACGAATGGCATCTGAAACCTGTGTTTGATTCGCCATCGCAACTTGACCAACCACCTTGCGACGATCGTACGGTGCGGTCACCGTATCAAGCGTGGCACCTTCCTTGATCATGCTTTCGTAAAGCGAGACTCCATTAATGATCGGTGCGCCTTTCCACTGCTTGCTCAGGAACGCGTCGACTTTATGTTCGTACTCTTTCACTTCCGATTCAATATCGACATTAATACCGATTGCGTTTTTGCGGTCAGCAAAAATAGTCGGTGGTAAATCAATCTGATCGTTATGCAAGACCGAATTAGCGTTCAAGGCATCCACGGGGTGCACCGTTAAGGTATCAACTGGGCATCGAGCATCAACAAGACGATGGACAAAACTGCTGTTCGCCCCATTTTCAAGTAAGCGACGTACGAGATACGGTAGCAGGTCTTTATGGCTTCCCACTGGAGCGTAAATACGGACCGGTTGTTTGTGGGTCTCCATCACATGGTCATACAGAGAATCACCCATGCCGTGTAGACGTTGGAATTCATAGTCCGTATGCGGTGCCATCGTAGCAATCGCCGTCACCGTATGTGCGTTATGACTCGCAAACTGAGGGAAGATGTTGCCGCGAACGTTATCGCTCAATAGGAATCTTGCACAAGCAAGGTAGGCGACATCCGTCGCTTCTTTGCGAGTAAACACTGGATAAGCATCATAACCGGCTTGCTGAGACCATTTTACTTCGCTGTCCCAATACGCGCCTTTCACTAAACGAAGTGGAATCAAATCCCCTTGTTGCTTTGCTAACGCATTGATCCACACAAGAACTGGCAAGGCACGCTTTGAATAGGCCTGAATCACCAAGCCAAACTTGCCCCAGCCTTTTGCAACGTCGCTACGGTACACTTTCTCGAACAATTTTAATGACAGCTCAAGGCGGTCTGCCTCTTCTGCATCGATGGTGATCGCGACTTCCAATTCACGCGCACGGGTTAATAACTGAGTTAACGTTTCACATAACTCCGTCAATACACGAGCTTCGTTCGCCACTTCATAGCGAGGATGCAATGCCGAAAGCTTGATAGAAACCGAAGGCGCAGGGCTCGTGTCTAGCCCGTACTTATCGCCGCCGACCGCTTCAATAGCCATCAGGTAATCTTTGAAATATTTGTCTGCGTCTGCTCTTGTTAGTGCAGCTTCACCCAGCATGTCGTAAGAGTAAGTAAAACCGCGGTCTCGCATTTTCTTGCCATTTTTTTGCGCTTCGCTGATGCTGCGACCTAACACAAACTGATGGCCCATGACTTTCATCGCTTGATACATCGCCTTGCGAATCACGGGCTCTGAGAATTTGTTGACCAGTTTATTCATTGCATTAGCTGGGCTTTGTGCTTCTTGGTCACCCAAGCCAACCACTTTACCCGTGAGCATCAACCCCCACGTTGATGCATTCACAAAAACAGAGTCAGAGCTTTTTAAGTGAGACTTCCAATCTGCCACACTCAACTTATCGCGAATCAAGGCATCGGCGGTGGCAGAGTCTGGAATACGCATTAAGGCTTCGGCCAAACACATCAACAAGATCCCTTCTTGAGTATCTAGGCTATATTCCAATAGCAGCGCATCGATCATTTGAATCGCATTTTTATCGGCACGAATGGCCTCGATAAGCTGCGTGGTTTTTTGTGGGATTTGTTGGGCTTCGTCACCGACTGGTGCTGCCAAAGGCAAAAGCTGTTGTAACCATTGTGATTCATCCACCATGTATAGTGGAGAGATCAGTGACCAGAGTTGCTCAAGGGGTTGCTCGGCAAACTCTTTTTTAAGCACATCAGTTGCTGTAAACATGCGTCATCCTCAATCTCGCTCCAACCGCAATAGGCGGCAGGCGTACTACAATGGCAGGGAGTGTATTGTGAGTGCACGGCGATTACTTGTCAAAAACTCCGAGCTTTTTGCTGTTTTCTACGCTTATTAACAAAATTAATACAAGGTCACATCCTTACAAGCAAGACAGACGATTACAATTTGCAACTAGATTAACATATTGCTTCATTTTCAATATCAATGACAACGCCATGTTGTCTGTTCTCGCTCTCAATATCGAAAAGCAATGAGTGTATAAAGGACAAACTGGCCGCCACATTTGTAATATCCACTAACACTTCAACGAATAACTCTTCACCTAATCAGGACCACCATCCGCTATACTGTCTGCGATTAAAATCAGGTAAACCATATTAAATTGGGATGACATTGTTTAAACGCTTTTACCAACTCTTTATCGCTATCATCATTACAATGTGTACTCACTTTGTAAGCGCTGACGAGTACGTAACGTTTGAGCCATCAAGTTTAGAATCAAGCATCTCATTTGCTCTTGAAGAAAATAGTGTGTTAGACGAGTTTTCAGACTCAATGACAGACGAAGACGGATCGGTGTTGAATGACAGCGCGGGCCCTTTATTTTTATCGGTCTCTCGACGCGCGATCACCGATGCCACTCAATCCGTTCAAGGGCTCATCCCAGACTATTATCTACTGATCGCATTTTTACCGCCGCCGCTATTGAAAATAGCGACGACAGCAACCTCCATGACTTCCCCCCAACTGCATTGGACAAGCCGTATTAGTTCTGCTCCTTCTCGCCTGTCCGGCTGGAAAGACGCCAATACCTTGTACACCCACCAACACGCAAGATTTAGCTAATCCTCTATCAAACATTAAGAAACCACTCCCGATATCGTTAGGTTTTCATCACGTATAGCGTTCATTTTCGGCTTTAAACGGGCGATGACGACGCTATGTTGATGATCACTATGTGCTGATAATAACTTTGCGCTGATGAAATAATACGCTGAGTTGTCATGCAACATTTTGCTATACGTATGCATTTAATCATTCGTATACATTGTGTTTTCAGCGATCTCGAGAGTTCACTATTGATACGTTTTAGAGAATTTTCTTGTGAAAAAAAAGACCCAAAGCACCATTAATCGCTTCGCGAAATGGAAATACATTGTGCTCGCAATCAGCTTAATCATCATGCTGTTAAGTGCACTCCCTTCCTTGTATGGCGAGAATGCAGCATTGCATATTAATCATCGCGGACATACCGTGGATGCCCCCCAAATATCACAACGCCTGCAACAAGCTGGCATTACGCCGACTAACATCGACCAGCAAGGCGACAGCACTATTGTCATCTTGTCGGACCCAACGCAACAAGCCCAAGCCCAGTCGGTCTTAAATCAATACCTCGACCCCTCTATCACCGT
The DNA here is from genome assembly GCF_041471725.1 of Vibrio sp. 10N.261.51.F12. Classification (NCBI taxonomy): domain Bacteria; kingdom Pseudomonadati; phylum Pseudomonadota; class Gammaproteobacteria; order Vibrionales; family Vibrionaceae; genus Vibrio; species Vibrio sp. 10N.261.51.F12. The sequence goes on from NZ_JBFROV010000026.1 coordinate 28,180, forward strand.
TGCACTTGCCATGGAAGCCGCTGCGCCAAAATGGTTGCTCAGCGCCGGGTTCTCTCCTATTGCCCTTGGTTTGGATTTACGTGGCGGCGTGCAGTTCTTACTAGAAGTCGATATGGAACCGGTCTACCAAGCACACCGCCAAATGGTGATTGATGAGTTTGCCTCTGAAATAAGAGCAAGCCGCGGACGAGTCGTTCAAGATGCTGTTCAAATTAACTTATATAACGACCAGGATGTCACCACTGCTCGTACGTTGCTGCGTAGTCAATTTGCCAATTGGGACAGTCGTATTAGCGGCAATACCGTCACGCTTTCATTATCTGATGATGAAAAAATTGCATTGCGAACCCTTACCGTTCAACAAAATTTGCAGATCATGCGTGGGCGCCTTGCTGAACTTGGCATCACCGAAGCCTCTGTGCAGCGTCAGGGGGAAAGCCGAATTCGAATTGAATTGCCCGGCGTACAAGATCCTGCAGCGGCGAAAGATGTGATTGGTGCCACCGCATCCTTAGCATTTCATTCAATGCCTAACACGCAATCCAGACAATCTCTGACCTTACTTGATAACGATGGCCATACCGTTCATGTGGATCGTCGTGCTATTTTGGCGGGCGAGCACATTATCGACGCAAGAGCCGGACTTGGGGAGATGGGAACGTCAGAGGTAAACATCTCTCTTGATTCCAGTGGCGGACGAAAAATGTCGCAATTTACTCGCACCAACATCGGTCAGCCAATGGCAACGCTGTATAACGAATACAGCCGAGATGCCTCAGGAGAGAGCCAACAGGTAAGTAAAGTCATTAGCGTCGCAACCATTCAGTCTCAACTGGGTAGCCGCTTTCGAATTACCGGTGTGGGCAGCATGCAAGATGCCCAAGAGCTTGCCCTTTTACTCAGAGCAGGATCGCTTACCGCGCCGGTGACCATTATAGAAGAACGCACTATTGGCCCATCACTTGGTGCTGAAAATGTGAAAAACGGCTTTGCTGCACTCGCGTTAGGTCTAGCGCTTACATTGAGCTTTATTGCACTTTGGTATCGCAAGATGGGCTGGGTCGCCAACGTCGCTTTGCTCGCCAATATGGTGTGTTTGTTTGGTCTCATTGCACTGCTTCCTGGCGCGGTTCTCACGCTACCGGGTATTGCTGGCATGGTATTAACTGTCGGCATGGCCGTCGACACCAATGTGTTAATTTTTGAACGGATTAAAGACAAGATGCGCGAAGGAAGAACCTTTGCACAAAGTATTGATAAGGGCTTTAACAGTGCTTTCAGCTCCATTTTTGATGCCAACCTAACCACAATGATCGTCGCCATCGCACTGTACACCATAGGTAACGGCCCCATTCAAGGGTTTGCCATCACACTTGGGCTTGGATTATTAACCAGTTTATTTACTGGTGTATTTCTGTCTCGCGCCATCATCAATCTCATTTGGGGGCGTGATCAGCGCCGTGAAGTAAAGGTCTAATTATGAAACTCTCTCAATACTCTTTAACTCACACTCGCTATGCTATGTCCGCTATTTCAATGCTGCTTCTACTGATGGCAACGCTGTTCATTACCTTTAAGGGATTTAATTGGGGACTGGATTTTACCGGTGGAATTGTCGCAGAGGTTCGTCTTGATGAAAGCCTAACGGCAACAGAGATCCAACCCTATCTAGATGAAGCATTAATGCAGGAAGTCCATCTTGTCAGCTCAACAGAGCCTGGACGATGGATCCTCCGTTACCACCCTGTTGAGGATGAAACGCTGGCTTTGTCTCCGATATTAAAATCGTTCAGCCAACAGGTAGAAGTACTCAACAGTAGTATCGTTGGACCCCAAGTGGGACAAGACATGGTAGAGCAAGGGGGCGTCGCCATTTTAGCTTGCTTCGTGTTAACCATGTTGTATCTCAGCTATCGATTTGAATGGCGATTAGCGTTAGGTGCCCTTGTCGCATTAGTCCACGATGTCGTCATCGTCTTAGGATTATTCTCCGTCACTCAAATGGAATTCAACCTAACTATCCTCGCGGCCGTGCTGGCGGTACTTGGCTATTCGTTAAACGACTCAATTATTATTGCGGATCGCGCTCGTGAGCTGTTTAAATCTAAGCCTAAAAAGTCAGCCGACGCACTCATCAACCTCGCCGTAAAAGCAACGTTTTCCCGAACTTTGGTCACTTCCGGCACCACCCTCGTCACGGTATCCAGCCTGTGGCTACTTGGAGGCCCTGCCTTAGAAGGGTTCGCAATCGCATTGTGCTTAGGTATTGCATGTGGCACATGGTCATCCATTTCATTGGGGGTCACCTTGCCGCAAATCATTGGCATCAGCCCAATGCATTATCAAGTCACGAAACCAACGCCAGAGGAGGCATTGCCATAATGAGATTAATCAAACAAGAAGTGATGTTCTTACTAGGTCTGCTCACGGTAGTACTCTTCAAGTTTGGAGGGGAAAGCGTGTTGCAATCGCAGATGGGTTCTCCCGTTGGCTTATTGCTCACTGTCGGGCTGTTTGTTGTCGTGATGGCCGCAATATTTGCGGTCGTACGTCATTCCGACGCACTTGCGATTAAGTTAGGTGATCCCTACGGGACTCTCATTTTAACGCTGTCAGTGATTTTACTCGAAGTCGTGATGATATCGTCCGTTATGCTTACGGGCGACGCCAATCCGGTCCTCGCTCGAGATACAATGTTTGCCGTTATCATGGCCGTACTGAATGGTTTAGTTGGGATCACCTTGTTAATAGGGGGGCTTAAATACCACACGCAAAAATACAATCTAGACGGTTTAAAATCGTATCTTGTCGCAATTGTCCCATTAGCGTTGTTGTGCCTTGTGCTACCCAACTTCACCAGTGCTGATAAATCAGGAGCAATGTCAACCGCACTGATGACCATGCTTGTCTTTGCTTCTGTTGTTTTATATGGGGTATTTTTGTTCATCCAAACCCGCAGTCACACCCATTTCTTTATGGATGAAGATCATCAAGATGAACATGAATTCCATGGGCCACTGGGCAGCAATTTATACCACTCAATCATGCTGGTGGGTTACTTACTCATTGTCATTTTACTGGCCAAGAGTTTAGCGATCCCAATTGATGGCACCGTGGGGTTGCTCGGTGCTCCTGCGGCATTAGGTGGGCTTATTGTTGCCATTTTAATTTTAGCCCCAGAGGCGGTGGGCGCCGCGAAAGCAGCGCTCAACAATCAATTACAGCGTGCTATGAATTTGTTCTTTGGTTCGGTGCTCGCCACTATTGCTTTAACCGTTCCCGCCGTTTTATTGATCTCCACTGTCATTAGTCAGCCAATCCAGCTGGGTCTAGCTCCGGCAGAGATGGTATTGCTCGTTACCACATTACTCATGACTGGCATCAGTTTTAGTAGCGGTAGAACGAACTCTTTAAATGGCGTCGCGCACCTCATACTGTTCGTTGCATACATCGTTTTGATGTTCGAATAACACGCTTTATTTAGCCTTGTGCGATCTCCGCACAAGGTCTTTTTATTCATATTGAAGGATTTTGTATGCTGGACATTTTTACTGCGATTTGGCACCACGACTTTGAAGCACTTCAGCAAATAAGTTCGTTAAACGGTTTTTTGATGCTGCTTGCTTTCATATTATTGCTCGAATCAAGCTTCGTTTTCTTACCTCTACCAGGAGACAGCTTAGTCCTTTTCGTAGGTGGCTTGGTTGGGCTAGGGATCCTTGATTTTTATCCGGCGGCAGGTGCGCTTTGCTTCGCAGCCTCACTTGGCAGTATCAATGCCTACTTACAAGGTAGAGTGCTCCATAAAACACGCTTTGTGCCCTTTCTAAAACGAGTGTTACCCAATGATGCGTTACCCAAAGCGAAAGACTTACTCCATCGCTATGGCTTCCTATCATTGTTTATCTCACGCTTCATCCCATTTGTTAGGGTGCTCACACCGATGCTAATGGGGCTCTCAAAACTCAGTGTTTGGAGAACGGTCATCATTAGTACAACCAGCTCTGTATTTTGGTGTTTGCTACTAATGATATCGGGGAAGTGGTTAATGATTCACCCAAGGCTGAATGACTATCAAGAGCTTATATCTAAAGGGCTGCTTTTATTTAGCATGTCGCTGGTGGCAATCGCAGTTATTGGGTTGATATATCGCTACATGACGTCAAAAAATGAAAGTTGTAATTTTTAACTCTTACTGCTGGTTCAATATACAAACCTGAACCAGCATCTCACTACCATATTTAATGGCCTCACCACATAAAACTGCACTTAAGATAAGTTCCTAACAATAGTTATTTTAAAAAAATATATTTTATCAACAAAAAACACATTAAATTTAAACATCAGACTTAATAATAACATAATCATATTGTTGTTTATTTGAATTTGTGACATTAATCACACATCAAGTGACATATATTGATACTCCCATTTATTTTTTTGAAATAGAATCACAAAAAAATAAATCATAATAAAGAGAATAAAATTGAAAAAGACAATATTGAGCAGTGCTATATTTTCAGTGTTATTAATATCAGGGTGTGGCGGAAATTCTGACGATAATAAAGAAGCGATACCAGGTAAAATAATCACCGTTATTGACGGTTATATTGAACATGCCGAAGTCTGTGCAGACCGAAATGCGAATGGTGTTTGTGATAGTGGTGAGTCACTAGGTTTCACAAATGAAATAGGAAAGTTCAACATACCACATTCGGATTTGACTCACCCTATCATTACTCGTTCCATTGCAGGCTCTTCTATCGACAAAGACCGCATTGGGTATGTGGCACAAAGCTACGAAATGATTGCAGAGCCCGGCGCTGCTTTCGTTACCCCTTTTACGACGCTCGCAAGTGCAAAACAAATGACTGTAGAAGCCCTAGCAAACGAGCTAAGTCTTAACCACGATGTTATTTCTGGGGACTATATAGCAGCAAAAAGTGATGACGCAAACGGAGAAGACGCCATTGCTGCACACGCGCTAGCGCGTAGCCTTGTTCATGAATTACCATCAAGTGCATCTGAGCTAGATGGTGATGCGTTGTTGCAATCTGCGACCATAATTCAAGGTGCAATTGAAGATCATGTCAATGATTCTGGTACAGAAACACTAGAGGATATCGACTTTGTCCGCTCAGAGAGTGGAAACTACGAAAGTGTTGATATTATCAACGACTTACAGTCTTACTTAGTCGGTAATAACACAACGGTAAACAACCCAGAAACGGTATGGAACATTGCAGGCTTCAACACCTATTGGGCAAAGAAAGAGGGCATATTTCCGGCCTGGCTCACTCATGACAAGCTTTGTATCGATGAAGATGACACCGTAAGTTGCGGGGAGTATTCAGTAAATAACCACACAATTTCTATTCCAGGTGATAGCGGTGACGAGCACAACGAGTTTATCTATACGTCCTCCAATCTATCTTTTGTTGTACCAGACCAAGGTGATCTTAACCTTTGGACAACAGAAGACTTAGTAAGCGCTAACCTTGAGTTCACTAAAGAAGATTTCGAGAACAAGACGTGGCACATAGTCTTTGATGACTCTAACAGTCCTGTTTCGCTGCCTACTTACGCTACATTCGATTTTAAAGGCTTCGATACAGCACTCAACAAAGGCGACGTTATAGTCATTGAAGACGGTGAAGAGGATTACGCCACCACTTGGAATCTTGACAATGGTAACTTGACCATTGTTTTTGATGAATACTCTAGTGAGAACAATATTGAATTACGTTATGCGACAACTGATGGAGCTATTATGATAGTGGCCGATTTACAGCATGACGAAAATGTATTTTTATTTATGACTCAAGATGGCGACCTTGCACAAAACATCACAAAGAAATGGAAAGAGGCTAAGTAATTAAAAATATCTGGCGTGTACTTATTACACGCCAGGTAAGTAAACACCTACAATATTTAAAATAATCAGGCCAACCACTAATTTAGACTAAAATACAAATAATAAAGGGCAACATAAATAACCAGTTAGATATTTATAGCGACGATTATTTATATCCAGATAACATAAATGTTGTCATGATTTATATATTGTTGTTATTTTCATCTAAATGTCGTCCATTAGACGCAATGACCTTCTTATACCAATAAAATGACTTTTTGCGAGTGCGTTCTAACGTACCGTTACCCATATCATCTCGGTCAACATAAATGAAGCCATAGCGCTTACTCATTTCTCCGGTAGACGCAGAGACCAAATCAATACACCCCCAGGGGGTATAACCCATTAATGGCACACCATCTTCAATGGCATCAGCCATCGCTTCAATATGAGCTCGTAAATACTCGATTCGGTAGTCGTCATGAATCTCACCATTCTCATCAACGACATCTTTTGCCCCTAACCCATTTTCCACGAGAAAAAGTGGTTTCTGATAACGGTCATACAGCGTATTCATAGCAATTCTGAGCCCCATTGGGTCAATGACCCAGCCCCACTCACTGGCTGCTAAGTGAGGGTTTCGAATGGATTTAACGACATTCGCTTCGCTCGTATTTCCCTGATTCATATCAGCAGAGGCGCAGCGTGATGCGTAATAGCTAAAAGAGATAAAATCGACCGTATTCGATAGTATCTCAAGATCACCATCGCGGATATCAAGCACGACACCCTTATCATTAAAAGTACGTTGCGCATAAGATGGGTAATACCCTCGTGCTTGCACATCAATGAAAAATAGGTTTTCTCTGTCTTTATCCAGCGCCATTTTGACATCTTCAGGCTTACAAGAGTAAGGGTAAAAATTGCCGCCCGCTAACATGCAACCCACTTGATTCTCAGGGTTAATCTCATGAGCAATTTTGGTCACCAACGCACTCGCGACTAACTCATGATGAGCAGCTTGATACTTCACTTGTTCCTTGTTCTCACCTTCTTCAAACCGTAACCCAGCGCCAGAAAATGGGCTGTGCAACAAGATATTAATCTCATTAAAAGTCAGCCAGTACTTCACCAAGCCATCAAAAGACTCGAAACACGTGCGGGCATACCGTTCAAAGAAACCAATCATTTCCCTACTACGCCAAGAGCCGTATTGATTGACAAGGTGCATCGGAACATCAAAATGACAAAGCGTCACCAGTGGCTCGATTCCGTGCTTTTGGCACTCGCGAAATAGATCTAGATAGAAATCGATGCCTTCCTGATTCGGCGCTAATTCATCCCCTTTTGGAAACAACCTTGCCCAAGCGATAGAGGTCCTGAACACCTTAAAACCCATTTCAGCCAATAAGGCGATATCGCTTTTATATCGATGGTAAAAATCAATCGCATCGTGACTCGGGTAATAATCGCTATCATCCAGATTGGCACAATGGTTCAATCCAAGCTTAATCGGCATACGATTATCCCCATATGGGATCATGTCGACCGTTGACAGACCTTTATTTCCTTCTAGATATGCCCCTTCAGCTTGATTGGCAGCTATCGCGCCCCCCCATAGAAATTTGTCTGGAAAAACTGACATTTTCATTCCTTAAACATTCATTAGCCTATCATGGCCCATCTTTTAATTAATTTCAGATATGCCATTTAAAATCAAACAGTTGATCATTGATATATCAGCCGTTTAATCATTTTATTGCCCATAAAGTTACCAGTAACACTATGACTGTAAACGACTATAAATAGAATATTTCAATTGTGCGGAATGACTCATAATTTTGGCTATAACGAAGAAACTTAAGAAAGAAAAATGCACCAAAATCAGTGAGGCTCATAATTGAACGTGACTCAGCTCATGCCATCGGGACTCGTTTTGTATTATTATATCATTCAAGAATAAAAGAGATGTCCCCTCCTCTTCCGTTTGACCCATGCTCAATAAGGTAACGCTTTGTCCTCCCATTCCTACATAAGAAAAAACTTTTCGCTTGCGTGGCCGCTCGCGTTTAACGCATTGCTGATGCAATCCATGTTAATGATCGATACCTTGATGGTGTCACCACTTGGTGAGATCCCTCTTGCGGCAATGGGCATTGCGACCACCGTGGTGGCGTTTATTCTTGGTATTCAGATGGCATTGGCCAATGGTACTCAGCTGGTATTGAGCAGAGCCGTGGGATCGCAAACGTCAGGCGCATTATCGAAAGCCTTTTTATCGGGCATGATTATTAACTTGTCAGTCGCCTCATTATTTTGGTTACTGCTCACACTCTTTGAACAACCGTTGCTGCACGCCATTACTGATGATATGTCGCTACATACGGAAATCAGTGGCTACCTAGATGTTTCCAAGTATCTGGTCTTATTTACCTCGGTCACACAGGTTATCACAGCATTATTTAATAGCATGGGACGCACAAAAGTTCCGCTCAAAGGGTACGTCCTTGAGCTACCAATTAATACGGCTCTCTCTTATGTTCTCATTTACGGAGTGTCACTTTCTGAGGGGGTAAGCATTGAAGGGACCGGGGTTCAGGGGGCCGCATTGGGCAGCGTCATTGCCATTGCGATTCGTCTCATTTTCTTGTGCTTATGTGTGCACCTTGACTCCGCTATCACACTCAACATGCGCGACCAACTGTCGACGTTAAAGCGTAACATCCGCCTACATTTTGTAGAGATTTTCCCTGTCGCCGCCAACGTAACAATTTTGTCTATTGGTGCTACCACGTACCAACTCATGTACTCACAACTGAATATCAACGCCTATGTTGCCATCACGTTAGTGTTCCCTTGGATTCGTGCAGGAACACAATTTATTACCGCGTGGGCACACTCGTCTGCCATCACGATTAGCCAAGCAATAGGCTCTCGTAAAATGGATGATCTAACGAAAAACGTGGATACAAGTATTGACGTCGCGGTAGGGATTTCCGTTGTCTGCGCTGTGTTTTTTGCTGGGCTCAGCCTCGTCATTGCCAATGTGTATCCCGATTTAGATCCATCAACCTATGAAGCGCTTGCCATTATCGCGCCACTCTACATCTTTTTGCCTATTATTCGCGGTTACAATACCGTGCATGGACACGTACTGAGAGCGCTTGGCAAGACAACGGCTGTATTTAAAATCAACTTCACGGGGCAATGGGTAATCTCTATCCCATTGTGTGCGCTTATAATTTTTGGTTTTGATGGTTCAATATTTTGGGCATTTGCTGTGCAGCCATTTGAAGAAATCGTTAAAGCCTTGCCTTTCAGAGCCCTCGCAAGAAAATCACTCAAAGAGTTCGATATGAAAAAAGCCGATGCGCTTATGTATGATTAATCAATATAAATAGATCATTAAAACCGTCTTCTAAGTCCTAGCTAATCAAGCCAAAGAAACGCACATTGGTTAGGACTTGTACCTTATTCTACTCTGTAAACTACCACTCACTCGGTAAATAACGCGACAAAACGACCTGCTGACTAGCTTATCCAGGCTTTTATTTCGATACAATTATCACTAACCGCCAAGTCAGTCACAATTTTTGACGAATATACTGTCTTACACGTGACGACCGTCAAGCTACATATTCTTACAACTAGAAACAAACTCTTAGATCATACAATATTATTGCATACTAAGTTCACGGATATGAAGAGAGTTTATGATGCGAATGACTAAGATTGCGGCTGCAATTACCCTTTCAGCAGGTTTATTGGTGGGCTGTAATGGTCCAGAGCTAGTCCAAGAGCCAGAGGTCACGCCCCCAGCACCGACTTCACCTTTAGCTGGTGGTAATTGGCAATTTGGCGATACTAGCGGTGCAGCTGCTATGGCAGATAGCATGGATTTACCTGATGTTTATGTATTTGATGGTAAAACTAATCAAAAATTCTATACCGATTTTGAAGTTCCTGGCACTTACCGCATTTACTCGAATGATTACAGTGATGGTTTTGAGTCAGATCCTCAAACCATTGATTTTGTTTACCATGAAATCAACGGTACTACTATAACTTCCACTCCTATTTCTGGCGCTACTTTCACAGTGACCGGTGACGCTTTAGTTATTGATAGTGGTGGTAGCTTTGGTGAGCTTTCAGCATCAGATGTAGCAAACAACCAAGAAGTGACCGATGCAATTAAAGCAGCTAATGAAGCATCGGGGGTAAACAACCAAGTTCAAATTTTAGATACGCTTACCGATGATGTTGGTGAATTAAGACTCAAACTATCAGATTCATCAACAGGAGCGACAGTAAGCAGCATTGCTTCAGGTAAGCTGACTGTAGATGTTATTTATCAAGTAGATGAAGAGACAGAACAAGAAGCAGATGGTACCGGTGACAACGCTTACATTTCACTTTATACCAACGGTACATCGAACAAAAACCTGTATGGCGAGATCATTCTGAGTGAAGGTAAAGTCAAATATCGAGGTGCAGGAGTTGGGGGTGTAAGTGGTGGTGAAATTACCGAAACCAGTGGAACATTTGAAAATGGCGAAGAACTAGCCATCGAAGTGACTTGGGGTAATAGCGAATTCAAGTTTACTGTCAACGATGAAGAATTTATTGGTGCGATAACTGAAGATGCAGCAGTCACCGTGATTTCCCTAAAAATCGGTGATACAAAAAATACAACAAACTTCAAATTCGTCGGTGATAACTTAACGGTTTTCTCCAATGACACCGGTAGTGAAGAGCAGGTGTTCAACGATAACTTCGATGGTTACGCGACCGGACAAGTCCTAAAAGGTAACCCATACAATAGCAGCACTTCCGAAGCAACTGTCATCGGTAATGGCGATGATACAACGGATCCAGTAGAACCTGGAGACTTTCCATCAGCAGTGCATGAGTTCAAGTTTAATAATGGCGACGCTACAACAGACTCCGGAACAGCAGCAAGTAGCAATACGAAATGGACAGGTAATGCCACACTTACATCTACGGCTGGATCAACAGGCTCAAATGCAACAGCGATTGATGTTGACCAAGATACAGCTGGTTACGGTTATGCCTATTACACTGCAGATGGAACCACTGGTGCAGACCAAATTGAAGGGTCTTTTTCGATTGAGACAGTAATCAATCGAGATCGCGCTAATGCCTCTGATGTAGCACTTGTCGACTATGCTGACACAAGTAATTACCTTGGTTATAAACTTTACATCGAATCAAACGACGACACACTCAAATTTAAAGTTTACGGTGGCGTTGTAGGTGACAGTAACCTTTCTACAGAAGCGGTCTCATCGGTCTCTATTATGGATGACACATGGTATCACGTCGCAGCTGTATACGATGATGTTGCAAGTGAAGCAACCATTTACCTCAACGGAGAACTTGTCGCAACTAAATCTGTTGACTGGGATTTAGCGAAAAACTCAGGAGATAAATTCATCCTGCTGGGCGGTGCAACGAGCAGTGACAAAAACTTTGATGGCCAAGTTGATAACATTGGCCTTTGGAATGTAGCACTAACCGCTGAGCAAGTTGCTGAACGTGTAACTCAATTTAGCGCTCAATAACACTGCCGAGTTTCACCTTAATAAAGGCCCAACTGTTTAGTTGGGCCTTTATTCAATACGGACGATGAACTTGTATCCAAAGGGTATCCTTCAATGGCTATCAAAATTGCTCTACTCGGAGTCGCTTTATCCGCGCAATTTTTTAGTTACAGTAGTCGAAATTAAACTCGCAACTAGTGAGCAAGTTGCACCTGCTTAATGTTGACGGTGAAACCAAACTTGATCATGACATTACTTATTGGAAACACATGCTGAGTTACTTCAAAGCGGGAATCTATAACCAGTTTAAACATGGTACCGGTGAAGTGCACTTCTATAGCCTTGATTATGCTATTGATAAGAAGTAAGCATTGTTGTTTTAGGGCACGTAGGGTGCCTTTTTTTATTTAGATTTGAGTGACGAATATGAACCGTAAACCCTCGATTCTTCAAGCTGCCATTGTTGCCTATTCTTCCTTATTATTGTCCGCCTGTGGTGGCAGCAGTAGTGAAGACACACCATCAGATGTATACCACCCTCCTGTTGATGATTCCGGGCAATATTATGTAATCAGTAGCACTGATCTTATCGCGGATGGTGCCAATGGAATGGCAACCTATGACTTGATAGAGAGCATACTCGGAACCGGCTCTATTGAAGCGCCTGATCTCTATGGTGACGCTAATCATCCGCACATTGACCATATCACGGAAGACAATGACAACATGGTCGGTAACTACTTCCGTTTCGTCTTACACAGAGATGAAGATAAGGACCGCGATAAAGACTATACCGATAGGCAACGTAACGAAATTAAGGTGTACGATAAGTCAGATGACTCTCTAAAAGGAGTAATGGACAAAACCTTCGAATATCGTTGGAAGTTCAGGGTCGGGGATGACCTCGCTGTCACCAGTCACTTTACCCATTTATTCCAGCTTAAAGCGGTAACCGATGGCAGCGATCCGGTCAGTCAACCGCTGGTCACGATTACCGCCAACACCAAGAGCGGTGAAAGTGGGCTCGAAGTGAGACATGTTACGGCCGATAACACCAAAACCATGTTGTTGCATACCTCTCAGATGGATATTGACTGGGCAACGCAGATACAAGGCCAGTGGTTAGAGGTCATGGTGAGAAGCACATTTAGCGAAAAAGGCGCACTGTACTTATCGGTCACACCCCTTGGCGAACAAACCCCGTTGTTTGCCGTTAATGAAAGTAATATCGAATTGTGGCGCTCCGGGAGCAATGCGAGCGACGGTAATTTTGTCAGACCAAAATGGGGAATCTACCGCTCTCTGAACGATATCGCATCTCTCAACGAGGGTGAGGACGAGGTTTGGTTTGCTGATTTCTCAATTAAAGAAGTAGAGAAAATCACGGAGTAAACCGTGTCAGAAATAACGGAGTGATTGGCATTGTTCATACCAATCACTCCGATAAATACCAAAGTCGTCGTTTTAACGCACTAAACCGACCACTCTAATACCTGCCAATTCTCTCTATCGCTCATTGCTTTGAGTCTCGGACATGGGTTTACTAAATAAGCAAAATCCGCATATTCACACAAAGGGAGGTCGTTAATCGAATCCGTATAGAAATGGATCGAGGTGTAATGTCTATCGCCTGCTTCCAACCATTGCTTTAGCCTTAAGACCTTACCGTCACGATAGGTTGGAATGCCTTTAATCTGTGCGGTATAGGCATTTTTGTCTTCGATTAAATCAATGCCCATCGCCGTATCAATGCCTATGCGTTGACCAATCGCTTGGACAAGAAAACTAACGGAAGCAGAAATGATAACCGTATCAATCGCATCACGCTTTAGCTCAGCCAATCGTGCTTTTGCTTGCGGAAAAAAACGCGGCATAATTTTTTCATCGATGCACTCATTCACTAAACTTGCGACTTGAGACTTACTCACACCCTGCAGCGGTGCCATGGAAAAAGAAAGGTAGTCTTCCATGTCCAGTTCCCCCTGAGCGTACAGCGTCATCAAGCGCTGATCTTGCTCTAGGAAATCCACTTGTATCGCGATCCCTTTCTCGACCAAAAATTCATTCCAAAGCATGGCACAATCCGCATCAAATAGCGTCTCATCCATATCGAATACATAAAGGGGTTTTGACATTCTAAGCTCTCACAGGTTGAATTTCGTTTAAATTGAATAACAGTTCTAGCTGACTTCCCACCGCCAACAAACGCTCTGAAGATCGATTTAGCAAGTCGACCGTCAGCTCACAATCGTCGATATCAACTTGATAACGAATGACATTGCCAAGTAACTGATGATGAAGAATCGTGCCGAATTTAGGGGTGGATATATGCTGACCGTAATGTCGTCCCTGTTCTTTTACGTAAATTGATTCAGGACGAATCGCGACTTTCGAATCCACATCAATATTGAACAATGACTTCGCTTTTTGTGCATCAACAAGGTTGTAGTGCCCCATAAATCCAGCAACGAATTCATTAACAGGGTGCGTATAGATATGCTCTGGCGCGCCTTGCTGAACAATCTCCCCTTGGTGCATCAAAAAGATACGGTCTGACATAATCATGGCTTCTTCTTGGTCATGAGTGACAAACACGGTGGTCAAGTTCAATTCTTTTTGTATTTTCCTAATTTGTTGTCGCAAATTCTTTCTGATTTTAGCGTCAAGGGCCGACAAAGGCTCATCGAGCAGCAAGATACGCGGCTTCACTACCAAGGCCCGAGCAAGCGCGACACGCTGTCTCTGCCCACCAGACAACTGATGGGGATATTGCTTTTCTTTGCCACCTAACTCCACCAGCTCAATGACTTTTGCCACCTCTAATGAAATAGTCGCTGAATCAAGGCGCTGCATTTTTAATCCGAAGGCAATATTGCCTTCCACCGTCATGTTTGGAAATAACGCGTAAGATTGAAACACCATCCCAATGCCACGCTGTTGTGGCGCTAAATGGGTAATATCGACACCATCAACCCAGATCTCTCCACCTTCGACAGGATTGAGTCCGGCAAGGCTGCGCAGTAACGTTGATTTACCGCAGCCACTCGGTCCCAATAATGTAATAAATTCACCTTGCTCGATATTAAACTCAATATCCTCAAACACGGTATTGGCACCAAACCGTTTGGTAAGTTGCTTAACATTGACATAACTCATAAGCCGCCCTTTTGTTCGCTGTGACTAAAACGACTGGCAAGCCAAGTCAGTAAAAAAATGAAACTGAAGTAAGTCATCACTAACGCCGACGTGAAGTGTCCGCTAGTCTGACGCATGTTGTAGAGATAAATTTGTAGCGTCTCAAAACGAGTACCCACCAGAATATTGGCAAAGACAAATTCACCGAGTAAAAAGGAAAAAGACAAGAACAAGGAGGCCAACAAGCCCTTTTTAAGATTCGGAACGATGATCAAGAGAAAGGCTTGGGTCGTACTCGCGCCCAACAGGTGCGCGGCATCCATTAAGTCGTTAAGATTGATCGCCTCAAAGCTGTTCGAGATTGCTCGATACATAAACGGCAACGCAATGGTGAAGTAAGTACCAATCAAAATCCACGGAGTGCCAACCAGCGGTATCGCACTATCAGCATAGATTTGCAGTAATCCTACTGAAGACACCACTGGAGGCACTGCAAACGGTAGTAGAATCAACACATTCATCAGCTTGTCTAATTTAGGGAAATAGTAAAATACGACGAAAATGGCGGGAAGAATAAGAGCAATACTTAACGCCAATGCGGCAAAACAGACCAATAATGAACGCCCAAACGCCGCGAGAAAACGCGGGTCAGTCAGCAACTTTAAGTACCAATCAAGAGTAAAACCGTCAGGTAGAATCGTCGCCCCCCACTTAGATGAAAGTGAGTAGACCAAGGTCGCGATAATAGGCACCAGCATAAGGCCAACAATGCCATAGACGATGAACTTGTGATAGTAAGTGCTAACATTACGTGTATTAGAATAATTACTTTGAGGCATGATAACTCCTCGATAGCAGCCACTGATTGATAATGGTAATGAACGCCAATATCGCCATCAGTATCACCGAGATCGCAGCGGCCAGATTGGGCTCCAAAAACAAGTCACCCGATACCAAACTGGCAATTCGAACGGTGATAACGTTATAGTTTCCTGCCGTCAACGCATACACGCTCGCATAAGCGCCCATCGCGTTCGCAACTAATATAATCAGGGTACCCAGCAACGCAGGGGAAAGAACAGGAAAGCCAATCTGCGTCCAATATTGCCATGTTTTTGCCCCAAGCAAAGCGGATGCAGATTGCCAATCATCTTGCAGTGCATCAAAGGCGGGATACAACAACAGCACCCCTAGCGGAATCTGGAAGTAGATATAAATAACCAACAATCCCCATTTCCCGTAAAGGTTAAACTCTTCAATAATGCCGTACTGCTTAAGCAATAGGGTCACTGCACCATTGACGCCAAGGATGATGATAAACGCGAAAGCAAGCGGAACACCGGCAAAGTTACTGCTCATATTCGTAAAGGCGATAACGCCATCACGCAATTTACTGTCCACACGACGCAACGATGACACCAGTAAGGCCGCTATGGACAGTCCGATTACACTTGACCAAATAGCAAGCCAAATACTGTTGCTAAACGCTTGCATCATGAAGCTAGAATCAAACACTTCCAAATAGTTTTCGAATGAAAACTCACCGTCATACTGAAAGCTGTTTAAGAATACCCAGCCCATTGGAGCAAGCTGAAACCAGTAGAAAAACAATGCAAACGGGACTAATAAAATCGCCGGCTTCAACGCCTTCCAACGTCGCTGTTTATGATGTGAACTCTGATCAATTGCAGATTCTGACCGTGACGGCGTGAGTGTTGAGGAATTCATAAGGCGATAAACTCCGGTGGAAAAGGCTTGGAATGTTGAAGACCAAGTAATTGGCAGCACACTCCACATATTTCAGTCTGCTTGAGATCGATAGAGGCATGAGTAAACGCATCGCCAATCACAAACAAAGGTACCTCCCGTTCTTCAGGCAAAATACCACCATGTGACAAATCATCATTCATCCCATGATCGCTTGTCACCAGGATCTGATATCCCTCCGCCAGCCACTTTTCAATATAGTTAGATAAGTAAATGTCAGCATGACGTGCTGTATTACGATACTGCGAAGAATTTAAGCCAAACTTGTGCCCGGCATCATCAATATTCATAGGATGAATCAGTAGAAAATCCGGTTGATGTTTTTGTCTTAACGACTCGGCGTCAAGAAACAATGCCTCATCCGGGTAGTGATCCCAATGATAGAAATGACCGTGTTGTATGTTCAATTGCACATCATCGGTAAAGCGATCGCGCACGGCGTCATAAGGTACACGATTATACAGTTCACTGACCCAATGATAGGCCGCTGCGGCGGTCACTCGGCCTTGTTCTTTCGCCAAACTGAATACCGAATCATGCCTAGACAAGCGCACTATTTGATTGTTAACAATGCCGCTAAGAACCGGTGTAACACCCGTCAAAATACATTCATAAAGAGGCCGAGACATGGAGGGAAGCTCACACTGCAGCGGATATAACGTTGCTTTTTGTTGCTCGATTAACCCATTCAAGTAGCCCATGCAATCGCGGGCTACTTGATAATTGAGGCCATCGAGAACAACAAGGATAACCTTATTGCTCATGTTCAACCCTTATTGCTGGTGGATAAGCACGTTTTCTTGCCATTGACGAGGCAAGCGACGAGCAGACTTTTCCCATGCTTTAAAATCTGTCACAGGGTGAACGTTGTTGTACTGGTCGTTTGCAATCAATTTAGCTTGCACAGAATCAGGCAAGGTGACATTGCTGCGAATCGGACGAGCATATCCTTCGGCAAGGTTGATTTGGCCGCGGTCACTAAAAATATGCTCACGTGCCAGCTTTGCGGCATTGGGGTTTTGAGCAAATTTGTTGATGATAGTGGTATAGCCAGAAATAACCGAACCATCTTGAGGAATCGTCACAGAAAAACGATCACGGTCGATTTGATCGCGATAATTAAGCGCGTTAAAGTCCCAAAGAATAGCCACTTCAACTTCCCCTTTTTCAAGGTTAGCGATGTTCGGATCGTTAAACGATAAGCGACCTTGTTTAGCTAATTTAGAGAAAAATTCAATCGCAGGTTTTAGATTACTTTCATCACCGCCATTAGCAAATGCTGCAGCCAATACGGCATTATTAGCTTGCGCCGCAACACCGACATCCCCAACAGTGACCTTGTAGTCCCCATCAAGCAGGTCTTGCCAAGATTTAGGGGCATCTTTGACTAAGTTACTGTTAGAAATAAACGCAATAGTACCGGTATAAGCTAATGCCCAGTGACCGTCTTTATCTTTCGCCCAATCCGGAATATCATCCCACGTCGTTGGTTTATAGGATTGCGTTACACCCTTTTGAACCGCGACGCGTGCAAATGCAAAACCTACATCACCAATATCAGCCGTTGCGTTTTTCTTTTCCGCTTCAAACTTTGCAATTTCTTGCGCCGAGCTCATATCCGTATCTTGATGTTTCAAGCCATAAGTAGACTGTAAATCGCTCCATGTATCTTTCCAGTTCGCCCAGCTATCGGGCATGCCGACACTATATACAGCCCCTTCTTTTTTTGCCGCTTCGACTAAAGTTTGAATGCTGTCTTCTTTGGCAAATGCCGACGACGATACCGTCGCGATCAACAACGTTGTTGCAGAAAGTTTTGCGCAATTTAGCAAAGTTTTCATTGTCTGTTTCCCTTTGGACTAGGTCAGTAAGTTCACTTTTTATGCTATGTCCAAAATGTGACAATTGGTGGGCGCTAATTTGACGCTTTTATTTAAATTAGATGGCAGATTCATGTCACCTAAACCAATTTTTATTACAACAACATCATAAGATGGCTGTCATTAAACTGTTACGCGGTTCCAGTAGCTTGTTTAGAACCGGATTCTTGGACTAGATCAGCATGCATGCGCGTACCCAGCTTGGTAAAATTAAAACCACTCTTCGATCCCAAATTGAAAGTGATATTCTCGTTGCGGGGGAAAAGCTCCCCTCAGAACGAGAGCTCAGTGAACTCTTTTCGACGACTCGTATCACCATTAAAGATGTCTTGACGTCACTGGAAACGGAAGGCTTGATCTATAGAGAGAAACGCCGTGGGTGGTTCGTATCGCCACCTAGGATAAGGTACAACCCATTGTCTCGCTGTCATTTCCATCAAATGATCCGCGATCAGAATCGAATTGCAGAAACCAAACTCGTCAACACTCGAAGTGAGCTTGCCAGTGGAGAGTACGCCAGGGCATTGATGGCTGAAAAAATTACACCAATCCACGTCATTGAAAGGTTGAGATACATTGATGGGCGAGTCGTGCTGTTTGTCGAAAACTGCTTAGTCGCGACATTATTTCCAGGGATTTTGGACGAGAATTTGACGTTATCGTTAACGAGTTGCTATCGAGATAAATACCAGTACATCACACAACGTTCCCATTTTGATGTCATACCAACATCCGCGCCAAGCCATGTTGCCCAAGCACTCAACCTTGCTGAAGGGCAACCGGTTCTAAAAATTTGTAGAGTCAATTACAAACAAGACGGGCAACTGATGGATTGCGAATTTGAGTACTGGCGGCCAGACGCCGTAATGATCTGTATCGACAGCGAATAGAAACATACAAAAATTAAAATAAGATCGAAACAATAGGCGTATAAGCACTATTCAAGAAAAACGTTTCCTGTAGCGAGAAGGCGAGACACCTTGCAAGCGAGAAAAAGCATGCGTGAATGTGCTTTGTCCAGAAAACCCGGTTAACTCAGCGACTTGACCAAGGTTTAAATGACCTTGCTCAATCAGCCTTTTTGCTGCATCCACGCGCTTGTTCAAAACATATTGGTGAGGTGTGATACCGAGCTGTTCCTTGAACAACATATGAAACTGACTTTCTGCCAAAAACACACTACCAGCTAGCTGTGAAACCGATATTTTATGGCATAAGTGCTGATCGATATAACGATCGATATGCTCAAGATCGAAGCGCGAATCGCGCATAGACGTTTTTAGCTCAGAAATATGACGCTGCAGAAGCGCAATCACAGTATCGTTACACGCACGACTTAATAATAAGTCATCAGGGCTACTGGTCATCTCCGCTACCAGCATCTGGATCAGTTTCTGAATCTGTGTATCCAGCTGAAAGTACGTTCGATTATGAGATAACTCATTGATACGATGGAGCAATACGGGGTCATCATCGTTGGGTATAGGTAGGTTGAGAACCAAAATATCGGGTTGATCAATGACACCACCGAAAGCATGATCAAGGCCTGAAGTCACCACACAACCCTGCCCTGGTCCCACCAAATTCCCAACGCCACCCACATCAAACTCAGCATGACCTTTTAAACCGATCACAACTTGCGAATAATGATGCTCATGAGAGTCCATATGTGAGGGTAGACGGACAATTTCAGCCGGTTTTGGGGAAGCATGATCAAGAGGATGATTTGATTTATTCGGCATGTTTCTCGGTGTCACTGTTCGCGGTGTAGAATCCGTGAGTATAGCGATTTACCTCTATATTGGAAAAGATATTCACCGTCGATTCACCGAAACCGTTATAAATGCCCATTATTCAGTCCATTATGCACACTCAAAAAGGATCCTCACTTGATCAAGCTTCCGGAACCATGATCATGAAGCAGTAACTTACGGTGGTTGTAATTTGAACTATTTCACATTTTAGTCATAAAAAAACCGCGGTAATCGCGGCTTTTATTGTAGTAATGGTCTTATATTTCAGTCACTAAGGTGCCAAACGCTCGATATCCCAATGCCCTTCATTATCACCTGTAAAGAGAAAACGATCATGAAGTCGATGCTCTCCACCTTGCCAAAACTCGATCGATTCAGGGCGGATTCGGTAGCCCCCCCAAAATGATGGCACAGGGATCTCACCTTTTTCGAACTTCTTCTTTAGCTCAAGGTACTTACCTTCCAGGACACCACGAGCCGAGATGCGACTGCTTTGTTTGCTGGCAATTGCCGCGAGCTGACTGTCTTTAGGGCGTGATGTGAAATACTTCATATTTTCCAAGGTAGACAGTTTTTCTGCGGTCCCCGTAATATGCACTTGTCGCTCTAATGGATGCCATGGAAAATGCAGGCTAACTTTAGCATTTGCCTCAATATGCTGAGCTTTACGACTGCCTAAGTTGGTATAAAAGACAAACCCACTTTTATCTACATTTTTAAGTAGTACGATACGCTGGAATGGCTGACCGGATTCATCAACCGTTGCAACGGTCATCGCCGTTGGGTCTGTCAATTTAGCCTCAACAGCCTGTGTTAACCATGCATTAAATTGATCGATCGGATCTGCTAGTAAATCCTGACGGCGCAACCCACCCTTTGAATATTCGCGGCGGATATCTTCGAGTTCCATAACCATTCCTCTACGTTTTTTTGAATTTTGCGCTTATCAGCATGAGAAAACAAGCCTCTATCGGCCAACTCATCATCGATTTTCGTCATTGATGTTCTAGTTTATCTCTATAAAACGTATCAACCACTCAAAGAAGACAATATTTTTATATTTCATAACTTTGCATTCACAAAAGTAGTACTAAACTTTACTATGTCTATGCAGACACAATCGCTTACTAATTTAATGATACTCAGTAACCTTCGTCGTTATTGCAAAGTAGGTCGAGTCTTCACAACGCAACGGTTACAATTTGACCACGGTAATAATAGTATTAAAACGATTGGATAGATTCGTCCAATGTGAATCGCGGATAGAGCATGAATAAAAGCGAATACAACAAGGTTTCTGACGCCGAGATCGATTATATCGATGACAAAACCGCGGCTCTACTACTCAACACGCCCACCAGCGCAAGAATAATGCTGTGGATTGTGGTGCTGTTTTTCATTTGTGCGGGCGTATGGGCATCTTGGGCGGAGATCGATAAAGTCACTGTAGGTCAAGGGAAGGTCATTCCCTCATCTCAGATCCAAGTCATTCAAAACTTAGAGGGTGGCCTGGTCAAACAGATCCTTGTAAAGGAAGGGGATTCTGTCACCGCAGGACAACAACTGCTTCTCATCGATGATACGCGCTTTCGCTCTGACTTTAGAGAGCGAGAGCAGCAAGTACTCAATTTAACCGCCAATGTTTTACAGTTATCGGCATCCTTATCCAGTGTCATCATTAATGAAGATGTAGATAGTAATAAATGGCAGCAATCTGTCACTCTCGATACGACAAAACTGGCGTTCCCTCTTACATTTGAAACCGATTATCCAAAGCTTGCCAGCAGACAAAGGGCCGAATATCAACAAGACCTCAATGAGCTTAGGAACCAACTTTCTGTCGTTGATTACCAAGTTCGTCAAAAACAGCAAGACTTGGTTGAGATTCAAGCAAGGGTTCGCAGCCTTAGACAAGGCTATAACCTAGCGCGAGACGAACTCAATATCACGAAGCCTTTAGCCGATGAAGGGGTAGTTCCCAAGATTGAGTTGCTAAAACTGCAACGCCAAGTGAACGACACAAGAAGGGAGCTAACCTCGACCGAACTAAAAGCGCCCGCATTGCGCTCAGCTATACAAGAGTCAATGTTAAGCCGAATCGACATTGCTCAAAAGTTTCGCTCTGAACAGCAAGAGAAGCTCAATCAAGCACAAGATAAGCTGTCCTCAATGACGGAGTCTGCGGTTGGTCTAGAAGATCGAGTGAATCGAACCAACGTCGTCTCTCCTGTAAATGGCACCGTTAAAACACTCAACGTCAATACCGTGGGTGGCGTTATTCAGCCGGGTATGGACCTGGTCGAGATCGTACCGACGGAAGACACCTTGTTGGTTGAAGCAAAAATTGCCCCCCAAGACATCGCCTTTTTACGTCCTGATTTACACGCGATCGTTAAGTTCAGCGCTTATGATTTTACTAAATATGGTGGATTAGACGGCGTACTCGAACACATTAGCGCTGACACCACACAAGATGAAGAAGGCAATAGCTTTTACATCGTAAGAGTGCGCACCGAAATTACGAACTTTGGTCAAGGCGAGGAGCTACCGATCATTCCGGGTATGACGGCTTCCGTCGATATCATCACAGGTAAACGTACGGTATTAGATTATCTATTAAAACCGCTTATTAGCGCTCAAAATAACGCGCTGAAAGAATAAAGGCGAACGGTGCTCAATAATACGCGGACAGGACGTCTGCAAAAAAGACTCCAGCGATGTGTCATCAGTATCACTGCCGCAACGTGTTTAGTCGTGGCAGGCTATTCTGGTGCATACTCCAAGCAAGAGCAGGTGTGGATTAATACGGTATCGAATATCTATGGTGCACGCGCAGGAAAACGGGTTGAAACATGGCGAGCCGTGCTGTCGGATTTGCAAGGACAGCCTGAGAAAGTGCAACTGGAGAAAGTAAACGCATTCTTTAACCAACTTAATTTTGTTGATGATATTAAATTATGGGGAAAGAAAGATTATTGGGCGACACCATTGGAGTTTCTGGGAAGCAATGCAGGTGATTGTGAAGATTTTACCATCGCCAAATACTTCTCTCTTTTAGAACTCGGCGTCTCCGACAAAAAGCTTCGCTTGGTATATGTTAAAGCCATTGAACTGAATCAATTTCATATGGTTTTGGCGTATTATGAAACCCCTCGTGCACAACCTTTAATATTGGATAACCTAATCGGCGAGATTAAACCCGCGTCAAAAAGAAATGATCTACTGCCGATATACAGCTTTAACGGTCGCAACCTTTGGGTGATGAAAACCACACAAGGTAAACTGGCTGGTAAGTCGTCGAGACTGAAATTATGGAATGATTTGCGATCGAGAGAGCGCTCATTGAAGTTAAGGAAACCTAAGGTAAATTACGACGAGTAAACAATTATGACACTATACAGACAGCTAGTGGTTAGCATGATAGCGGTATTTATCCTGCTCTTGACGTCGGTGTTTATCATCGAGTTTAACACCACAAAAAACTTCCTTGAGCAGCAACAACGTTCTGAAGTCAACAATACCATCAATACCGTCGGGTTAGCACTTGCGCCTTACCTAAAATCACATGATACCGTTGCGGTAGAGTCCGTCATTAACGCGTTATTTGATGGCAGCACCTACTCATCAGTGAGCTTGGTTTTCCTCGAAACCGACCAAGAAATTGTTCGTAGCTACCCAATTAAGCCTAATGGTGTTCCAACGTGGTTCACAAGCCTTGGCATATTTAGTCCAATACAAGATTCTCGAGTCGTGACAAGTGGTTGGCTGCAATTAGCAGAGGTGAAAATTATTAGCCATCCCGGGCACGCTTACGCTGAGCTATGGCTTGCCTTAGAACGCTTGGTTATCGCTTTTGTGACTATCTTTGTTCTCGGTATGTTGGCTATAGCCCTCATTTTGCGCCGAGCACTAAACCCTCTGAGAGCCATCGTTCAGAAAATGGAGCAAGTTGCCCATAAACAATTTGGGGACCCGTTAAAACGGCCAAAAACCAAAGACCTTATTGCGGTTGTTGACGGCATAAATAGCATGTCTGAACACGTGGAAGAATCGTTTAAACAGCAAGCAAAAGAAGCGCAAAAACTTCGCGAACGTGCCTATATGGACCCCGTTTCTCATCTCGGAAATCGAGCGTTCTATATGGGGCAATTGAATCAATGGCTATCAGAGTCATCACTTGGTGGGGTTGCCATTCTTCATGCAGAGTTTATTAAACGAACCTATAAAGCAGAAGGATACGAGGCAGGGGATGGGTTAGTGAAAGAACTGGCTGATTTGTTGTCCCTCAGCATCAATATTCCTAATACCGTGATCGCACGTATTTCTACCGATGAATTTGGGTTCGTCTTCCCTAGCATTGATGAGAGTGAGCTTAAGCTTGTTGCCAGTAATATTGTCAGCTGCGTACAAGACCTAAACTCAGACCCAACCGGCCTGAGCAAAGCCAAGTCTGCTCTGGGTGTTGTTTTTAATGAAGAGCGTAAAAATTCGACCCAAATACTGTCTGTATTAGACAATGCCTTAACAAAAGCAAAATCTGATCCAGCGCTAGACTACGGCTATGTGTCTAATGAAATTACGGGCTCGATTCTAGGTAAGCAGCAATGGCGTAGTATGGTCGAAGAAGCGATCAGTAATGATTGGGTGACATTCCGCTTTCAAGCCGCCAATAGCAGCTGGGGAGAGACTTACCATAGAGAAGTATTCTCCGCTATCGAAAAAGACGGTGAACGCTTTACTGCCAACCAGTATCTTCTAGCCTTAGAGCAACTTAATGCCAGCCATATCTTTGATGAACATGTAATTGTATCGGTGATTGATAAACTCGAAAAACAAGAGATGTCAGATCCGATTGCCATCAATATCGCGCCAACCAGCATTGCTCAACCAAGCTTTATCCGTTGGATCACTCAAACATTGTCGAAGCATCGCAGCATTAACGAGAAGTTGCATTTTGAGATACCAGAAACCTGCTTTATTAATAACCCTCACCACACTGCATTATTCTGTAATGCGCTACGAAGTGAAGGCGCAAAATTTGGGGTAGATAACTACGGTCGAAATTTTCATTCGTTGGAGTATATTAGCGAGTTTAGGCCCGACTATGTAAAACTCGACTATCTCTACACACATCAATTAGATGATGAAAAACAGAAATTTACCCTAACGTCAATTTCTCGAACCGCACACAACTTAGGTATAAAAACTATCGCCTCTCGAGTGGAAACGCAGACTCAGTTAGACTTTTTATCTGAGCATTTTGTGGATGTATTCCAAGGCTTTATCGTCGATAAATAACAAGGTGCCGATAGCATGAAGGACCCTTTACTGAATTCGCTGATTTATATCAGCCGATACTACGGGCTAGCCAACTCCCCTGAGGCGTTGATCAATGGCTTGCCGCTGTCAGAAGGTAAACTGACACCATTTTTGCTTCCCAGAGCTGCTGAACGAGCAGGATTGGTCGCAAAAGAGAACCGCTCAAAGCTTGACGGAATTCCGTCTATTGTGTTCCCTGTCGTTTTATTATTAAAAGGCGGAGATGCTTGTGTCCTAAACAGCATTGATGCCGAGAACAATGAAGCAGAAGTCATCACGCTTGAATCTGGTTTAGTCCCTATTTCAATTCCTCTTGATGATCTTGTCGAACAGTTCATCGGTCGCTACTTCTTAGTGAAGAAGCAGTTTCGCTATGATGAGCGCTCTCCCGAGGTATTAAAAACTCGTGATGGTCACTGGTTTTGGGGCACCATTTGGGAATCAAAACACATCTACCGTGACGTATTAATCGCATCGCTTGTTATTAATATCTTTGCTGTCGCTGCCCCACTCTTTACTCGGCTTGTCTATGACAAAGTCGTACCCAACCTAGCGTTCGAAACACTATGGGTGTTGGCTGCAGGTATCTTCATTGTCTTTGGTTTTGATTTAGTACTCAAACTGATGCGGAGTTACTTCATTGATGTCGCGGGGAAAAAGTCGGACATACTTATTTCTTCTAAACTGTTCAGTAAAGTAATGGGAATCCGCATGGAATCTCGGCCACCGTCTGTTGGGGCATTCGCTCGTCACCTGCAAGAATTTGAGTCAATACGAGAGTTCTTTACCTCAGCGACCATTGCGTCTCTCATCGATCTCCCCTTTGCACTACTATTTTTGCTGCTCATTTGGTTAATGGCTGGCAACTTGGTGATTATACCTATTGTAGGCGTGGTCATTCTGATCATTTATTCCTTACTTATCCAGGCGCCTCTTCGACGGGCTATCGAGGAGGGATCTCGACTCGCTTCTCAAAAATACGCCAACCTCATAGAGAGTCTAGCGGGGTTAGAAACTGTCAAGATTTTTGGTGCACAAAGTCAGTATCAATACCGCTGGGAAGAAGCCGTCGCACACATGGCTAACTGGAATATCAAAAGTAAGCGCATTACTGATGGCATCCAAAACACCGCAGGCTTTGTTCAACAATCTTGCAACGTGGGGATGGTTATTCTCGGTGTCTATCTGATCTCGGATGGTGAACTGACCATGGGCGGACTGATTGCAGCAACGATGCTAAGTAGCCGTGCCATCGGGCCGTTGGTTCAACTTTCATTGCTATCTACCCGCTATAATCAAGCTAAATCCTCCATGACGATTATTGAACAAGTAATGGCGATGCCTGATGAGCAAGAAGAAGGTAAGCGTTACATTCACCGTCCAATCATCCTTGGCAAGATAGAGCTGGATCGCGTGACCTTTCACTATCCAGACTCACCAATGGCCTCAATTAGAGATTTAAGTTTAACCATCGAGCCCGGAGAAAAGGTCGCGATCATAGGTCGGATCGGTTCGGGTAAAACGACGCTTGAGCGCCTAATTATGGGTTTGTATCAACCGACTGAGGGACATGTTCGCATTGATGAAACCGACATTGCACAGCTTCATCACGTGGATGTGAGACGTAACATTGGCTGTGTACCTCAAGACTGTAACCTGTTTTTTGGTTCTATTCGCGACAACATCACCCTTGGCCGACCATTGGTTGACGACCGAGATGTTATGGACGCAGCAAACCGCGCAGGGGTAACGGTATTTACTCAGCAAGATCCTGCAGGACTAGAGCGACAAGTGGGTGAGGGTGGATTACTGCTTTCAGGCGGTCAAAGACAAGCGGTGGCCATCGCTAGAGCATTGCTAGCACGTCCACCAATCCTAATTATGGATGAACCCACAAGCGCAATGGACAATCGCTCTGAGTTACACATCAAGACTCAACTAAAACAGCTTAAGGATTCTGAAACACTGATTTTAATCACGCATAAAACCTCAATGCTCGATGTAGCAGATCGAGTCATCGTGATGGAAAAAGGGGCCATTATTGCGGATGGTCCAAAGGCGAAGGTTCTCAACGATTTAAGGCAAGGAAAAGTGAAAGCGGCCGGTTAACTTTGTTCACTTTGTACCGCAACGTTCACACCAAGCTAACATGACCAACATGACTCAAAACGACCATAATTAACGTTACCAAAAAAAAGGTGCTGTCTTTAAAAGACGCACCTTTTTTCATCAACGATACTAACAACCGATCTTAACTGTCATGAATAATCACGATATTGTTGAGGATACTATTATCAACACCAGTGACGCCTTCAAGTTCGATCGTCACAGTTTTACCTTCGCCCTTGTCAACGTTTATAAAGGTATTCCCCCCCTCTTCCGTGACTTCTATAATGTTACTATCAAGCAAGCCCTGCAACGTATCGTCAGCTTCAAACAAGTCAATAAAGTCAATCACATCTCTATTGCCGTCTTGTTGCGAGAAGTCGGTAATCACATCATGGCTGCCATCTAGGTCAGAGCTGGTCCACTTGAAGGTGTCATCGCCTAAGCCACCGGTGAGTCTGTCGTTTCCTTGACCACCAATAATTAAGTCATCACCATCAGTGCCTGTGATGACCGTTACACCGCTTCCTCCTTGCACCGCATACTCAACATCATCAACATCTTCAACATTACCATTAGGAACAATATTGACGTCAACCGTCGCCGTCTCTGTACTTGCCAGTCCTTCAGAATCAACCGCACTATATTCAAATTGGTCTGAAACCTCTGCATCGACAACATCAACCGATTGCAAGACGAACCCAGCCTTTTTGCCATTGTCATCGACGGCTATTATCCGCATTTCATCAAATGGTAGATCTGAAGAAACGGGGATAGAGGCCTGATGGTCAACAATCGAATTGGTGTCCATTTGAATAGGCACATTAGTGACAAGCTCACCAGCGGCATAGAGGTATACGAATATTTTCGCTTGTCCGCCACCATTAACGCTAGCGCTAAACTGCCCGGTAAGACTTCCTACCCCAACCAACGCTCGAGTCATTAAACCAGGTGTGAACTTAACTGACATGTACTCTTTCGTCTGAGCTTCGGTCTCTTTGCCTTGACCATTTTCATCGGCACGCTTGGTATAATACCCTCTTTGTTTCGCCGCTCCAGCGCCATCAAAAGCAATGGATTCCAGCTCGGTATCGACATGAGGTAGGTTTCCACCATAGGTTCCCCCTGTAACAACAAGTCCTTGGTCAGCTAAATCACTGAGGCTCGATCCATAACCTTGAGACGTCGAATCAAAACCAACATCAAGGTCGTAATACACGTTAACGCTGTCCTCTATCAAATCACCGACATCGAGATCAAAACGGTCCCCAGAATCACTCAAGAAGTAAAGCTGTCCAAACTCTGGCTCATCCTCAATTTTCACCAATGTTTGCTTAGCCGCGCTTAAATCATCTTCAGCATCTGTCACAAACTCCGCAAAATTAAGCGGAATCGTATCGTCTTCAGCAAACGTTTCGAAATCAACAACGTTAGGTGCCGTGTTAGCACTAGGACTTGGGCGTTCAGCCACAACCAACTCTATCGATTCGGAAACAACCTGATCCGTTGTAGGATGAGTGTTATCGTTTTCCGACGATATTGCTTCAACCGTGAGCGGATAAGTACCCACGTTGTCAACGAGTACCTGAAGTTCTCCTAATGACTGCCAACCAGACAGATCAACCTCTAGTGAGTCGCTCACTTCAACGGTTTGAATTCCATTAGTGACAATAGTACCCACAGGGAGACCCTTGAGAAGTAACGTCAAAGACTCGGAGCCATCATAATCCGTCAATGCGGATGTAATATCACTCAGGTCGATGTAGGTATCTTCATAGCCATAATTATGGCGAGAGCTTAACGTAATGTTATCAAGCAATGCCCCGTAGCTATCGACTTGGTCCGACTCAAATAGGACGCGATAATTGCCATCGTTTGGTGTTTGGAACACAATACTTTCTGAGTTCCACTCTCGATTAACGCTATCATCAAACGTATACAATTCCGTTCTAACGTCTTGATCATCAACCAAGAACACCTGAACAGGCGAACCATTCACAGCGCGAGCAGCTATATCAAAAGACAAGTTATAAAACGAACCCGCAGTCCCTTCAAACTCGGTGTACAAGGAGTCATCCGTATGATGGCGACCTTCAATCTCAAAGATTTGATTATCACGATCTGATGACTGATTACCTAAATACACCCCTTCTCGACCGACTTCGCCGACCAAACTGGTATTTTCTGTTCCCCAGTCCCCAATAGAACCGTTGCTATTGAGTTCTGAATCCGAGACATTGCCACGCCATGAGCGCCCGCTAAGCTCCACATTCTCAAAGTTAATGGATGCAATAATGTCCTCTCCAGATACTTGCAGAATTGGCACATCGGTCACAGGTTTCACTGTCACATCCAAATCACTTTGCTCGACAACCATGTTGTTTTCATCAAGTGCTTCAACTCGCAATGTAAAATCTACATCACTGTGCTCTTTCGGCTGAATAGTCAGTTGACCTAGCTGATCCTCATCGAGCATGACTGCGTTGTCACTAATGGCGATTTCATTGATTCCAGAATAAAGTTTCGCACCATCAGGTAAATCACTGATTGTTACTTTCACGGCATCACTGTTAGCAGGGAGCGTGATATGTAACGGTATACCGCCTTCTTGATCCTCAAAACCCGTTGAAGGTGACACGATAACATCGGCAATAGATTCAACAGAAATAGTCGCCACTGCGGTATTCGATGGTTGTAGTTCATCATCAAAAACCGTAATTTCAACGATGCGATCAGTTTCATCTGGGGTCTGGCTTGTGTTCGTGAATGAGATCAGTGATAGCGCGGCTTCATAATCATCACCACTTGCTGCGCCGAGTAAGGTGATTGACGTTGCGCCTGAAGTTAGAACAGACGTCGAGAACGAGATACCGCTGAGTAGTACACCAGAAGTTGTGCCGCCAAGCGTGACACTGTCACCTTGTTTTAGATTGGTAAATACAACCTCAGCAGAAGCAATACTGTCTTTGTCATCAAAAATGGATACATCGCTATCCACAACCGAGCTAGCCACTCCCCCTTCGGTAAACTGTGCTTGGAAGCCTGTGCCAGGTTGATTACTCGCATCTAGGTCTAACTCTGGCGCCGCATTGTCGTTATCCGCAATGTTAGCAACTGCTGAAACGACCCCGCCCACTTCAAGAGTAAAGGATTCTAAGTCTTCCAAATCGCTGTCATCAACCGTCGGTAGGGTGATCTCAAAACTGGAAACACCCTGAGGCACGATTAACTCATTGTTAATATCATCAAATGTCACACCGTTAGTAAAACTCGCGCCACTTACATCAATATCATCAGCGCTAGCCGAGTCTGAATTGGAACCAAATACCACGCTATAACGAGAATCAACCAAGGCAATACCATCAAGGTCTACTTGGTAAATCAAAGACTCACCTTCAATAACATCTTCGGTTTCTAGTGTGATTAAATTGATTGTAGGTGACACAATTTCAGGGTTGACCAGAATATTGACTGTCGCGCTATCAAAGCCGCCTTTGTCGTCAGTGACTTGATACTCAAAATCAGCGCGACCGGCAAAGCCATCAGGTAAATCAAAGATAACATTGCCATCTTCAATACGTGCATCGCCGGTGCTTTCCCCAAACACGTACGTGACCCGAAGGCTGTCGCCGTCAAGATCACTGTCATTTTCTAGAATATCGCTAAGCGGCACAATCACTGGTTCGTCGTGGTCAAACACATACGCTCCTGCTCCCACTACCTCAATACCTTGTAAGAAGTAGTCCGACGAATCGGTGCCGCGTGCTGGGCCATTGGTGAAGTCCACTGACTCAAACACCAAGCTGTCAAAAGCAGCGCCATCGGTCTCGATATCAAAGGTGCCTTTATTGCCCGAATCATTGTAGAAATAATCACTGGCCACTAAGGTGCCACCTAGGTAAGCACTCCATTTTCCTTGCTCATGATTATCGCTGCCACCCTCATTAGCGAACAAGTTAGTGACTGAGAATGAACCCTCAACCGCAGGCTCCTTGAGTGTGATAATCAGTTCTTCTGATTGCATCTCATCACGGTTATATTGGATTTGAGATTCAGGACCCGCGTTGGTAGTACCGTCTGGAATACCAATTCGATCAGAGCCATCGATGTTGTAATTAACAACGTCGCCATCGTATTTTGCTACGATGCTTTCAACCATATCCCAACCTTGATCGCCACCGCCCATATCACCTTGAACTAAACGATAGCTCTCAGGATCGTCGACCGCATCAGGGTTTTGGTTGGTTCTTTCATCGTTGATGGTGACGGTTGATTCTTCACTCTCACCCCCCTCTGAATCCACCGCTTTATAGTTAAAGCTATCCTCTAGCGATGTTTCTAAGTAGCGAAGCTCCCAGTTACCCGGCCCTTCAGTGCCAAGGCTAATACCAGTAATGAACAACCCATCATCAACGTTTAAATCATCAACGGAAAAACTTAATTCATGGAACAACTGGTTATTACCAGACGTCTCCTTTTGCACATCAGGGGTATAATCAACGATACTACCATCACTTAGCGTGACCTGAATCGTAACTGCAGATTCATTGCCATTGTTGAGATCACTATAGAAATAGCCCCCCATCCCGTCCAAGCCGAGATTAATGTGTGTTGCAGGTCGCGACGTAAAGTCGATGCTCAGTTGCTCACCAGAGTTAATCCCTTGACCACCGCCAATCCCTAAGCCATGACCAACATGGTTGGCTTGCACATCACCACGATATTGTGTCAAGTCGCCCTTATTGCTGCCGATGGTCACTTCATCACCATTAGCGAGCTCCAGTACGCGATTTTTGCCATCAACCTCATCGCCCCAGTTATAAAACTCATCTTTGGTGCTTTCTAGATCGCTCTCAGTTGGCACCTCTTTAGTGCCTAAGATAAAGCCTTGTGCATCATCACTTGGTTGATAAGTGATCAACGTAGGGTCAAACAATGTTTCGTTGTTCACATCGGCTTGGGTAATCTCAACACCATTGTGATAAAGCGTGCCACCAACCGGTAACTCGGTCAGAGTGACGTTAACTTGCGTGCCATTCGCATCATCTTCAATATCAGAGATATGATCAGTACCCTCTCCTTCAATGGAGCCTGTACCCGTATCAAAGGTGACCGAAACTGGATCATTTCCAGAGATAGTAAAACTGAAGTCCTCCGACTCTGGCGGATCGTTGACCGGAACAACCTGGATCGTCGAGACAGCAACATTCGATGGCGTTCCCTGATCATCAAATACCGTCACCTCAATAATGCGATCGCTGGCATTGGGATCTTCGCTCGTATTATCAAATTCCAGTAGTTGCAGCGCAGCTTGATATTCCGCTGGCGACGCCGTACCGCTGATCGTCAAGACCAATGCCCCTGCGATTGTTTGGGTAGTTAAATTCAAGCCGTTTGGCAGTGTGCTACCCGATTTTAGCAACAAGGAATCATTGCTTTGTGGATTGGTGAGCATCACCGTGGCTTCGGTGATGACGCTAATATCGTCGGTGATCTGAATATCGCTATCAACGACAGAGATCGCCTCATCACCTTCGGTGAAGATTGCCTGATAACCATTGCCAATGGCACTGTCATCAAGGTCAATCTCAGGCGCGAGGTTATCGTTGTCACCCCCTGGTTCGCCATCGATTTGACCATCATCTGAAATCGTTGCATCGGAGCTAACGCCCTGCACCCCATTCGTTGTTAGGCCTTCCGGCTCAGTCACTTTCAGGGTAAAGTTTTCGTCTTGCTCATAGGTTTCATCATCTTCAATGCCCACATGAATATCGACCGTAGTAACTCCCGCTGGGATCACAATTTCACCACCCACAATAGGGAGTACCACATCGCCATTGCCATCGTGATAACTTGCGGTTGTGTGACTAAAGTCATCATCATTCGTGGTGCCATCGATACGCTCAAGTGCAATCGTCAACGGCAAATCAGATGGGTTGCTTAGCGATAGGACAAACGGCACGCTACCAGCATCTTCGCTGACTTCACCACCACCCGAAAGCGCAAGTGTCACACGATCATTGTCGATAATGTTCGCATTAACAGCTTGTCCATCAACCGTTAGCGTAAAGCCTTCACTCGTCTCGTAACGATTATCATCAACAGTCGGTACCACTATGTTAAATGAGCTGACATTTTCAGGGACGACCAACTCACCCGTTTCTTCGTTGTAAGCAACGCCATTGGTAAACGTAACCTGTGATAAATCGACATCATCAGCACTGGCAGTATCGCCTGCGGCACCAAATTCAATACCAAAGAAGGTTTTAACGTTGGTGATATCATCTAAAGTTACGGTATACGTCAGTGTGTCGCCTTCCGTCACGCTATCAACTGCCACTGCAATATCACTGACAGCAACAGGTTCAGGATTGACGAGCACGTTAACCGTTGCACTATCAAAGCCACCTTTATCATCGGTTACTTGATATTCAAAATCAGCTCGTCCCGAGAATCCATCGGGTAAATCAAAGATGACATTTTCACCCTCAATACGTGCGTCTCCGGTACTTTCACCAAATACATAGGTGACGCGAAGGCTATCGCCGTCTAGGTCACTGTCGTTAGTTAAAATCTCAGATAAAGGGATAACAACAGGTTCGTTATGATCAAATACATACGCTCCTGCCCCTACGACCTCAATACCTTGCAAGAAGTAATCTGAAGAATCGTTTCCTCTCGCAGGACCTTCTGTGAAATCAACGGATTCAAAAACCAAACTATCAAAAGCGGCACCATCCGTTTCGATATCAAAGGTGCCTTTATTGCCCGAATCATTGTAAAAATAATCACTGGCCACCAAGGTACCGCCTAAGTACGCACTCCATTTTCCTTGTTCATGACTGCCACTACCGCCTTCATTGGCAAATAGATTCGTGACTGAGAATGACCCTTCAACAGCAGGTTCTTTTAATGTAATCACCAGCTGTTCAGATTCACCTTCAGCACGGTTGTGTTGAATTTGGCTCTCTGGGCTTGAACCTGGTACCGTTGTACCATCTGGAATACCAATTCGGTCAGAGCCATCGATATTGTAATTAACGATTTCACCATCGTATTTAGCCACAATGCTTTCGACAAGATCCCAGCCTTGATCGCCGTCGCCCATATCGCCTTGAACTAAGCGATAGCTTTCTGGGTCATCGACCGCATCTGGATCCTGGTTGACCCGCGCATCTTCAATAGTAACGGTAGATTCTTCGCTATACGCGCCATCAGAATCAATCGCTTTATAGTCAAAAGAGTCCTGCAAGCTTGTTTCAATGTACTGCAGCTCCCAATTACCATTACCCTCAGTTCCAAGTGTAATGCCTTCAATCAGCAAGCTCTCATCAACACCTAAATCAGACACAGAGATAACCAATTCATGATCCAAATCGGCATTACCTGAACTCGATTTCTGATAAGGGTCAAGCGTCACCATAGAGCCGTCACTTAACGTAACAGTCACGGTAACCGCCGATTCATTGCTATTGTTTAGATTTTCATCAAAGTAGCCGCCCAAGCCGTCTAGGCCCAACGTTACTGATGTGGCGGGTCTATCAGAGAAATCTATAGACAAGCTTTCGCCTTCATTAATACCCTGTCCACCACCGACGCCTAACCCAAACCCAACATGATTTGCGTCCTCATCGCCACGATACTGAGTGAGAGCGCCACCAGTACTTGTGATAATAATCTGGTCACCATCTCCTAAGGTAAGCACTCTTTCATTGTCATTTGAACCAGCTTCACCCCAATTATAGAATTCACTCTGAGTGCTATCTTGTTCTGATAAATGGCTACTATCTTTTATACCTAAAATGAAGCTCTCAGCGATATCTGAAGCTTGATAAGTAATCTCGTCGGCGTCAAATTGTGTTCCAGCGGAAATAATATTGCCCGACGCATCAGTAACATGAAGATCAGCTTCAGTGATTTCACGAATATTGCCGTTATCGTTGTAGTACAACACCCCACTGACAGGCAACTCAGTGATCACAACATCAAGGTTCTTATCATCCGTAGCACTTCTATCATCCTCAACATCGGATATATGGTCACTGCCCACACCTTCTATCGACCCTTCACCCGTATCAAATACAACACTGGTAGGCTGGTTATCAGAAACCACAATAGAAAAATCTTCTGAGTTTGGATCGTCATTAAGTCCAGTGACCGTAATAGTAATCGTTTGGGGCTCGCTCGGTAGCCCTTCGTTGTCCACCGCTATATAAGTGAAAGTAACGTCTTCTGATTCGTTCTCCGTAAGAGATTGGAAATCACTACCCGGACTAAAGGTATAAGAACCATCTGTATTGAATGTTAAACTGCCTTTTCCGTCTGGAACATCCGTCGCCAAGGCGTAAGACACCACGGTGCCGTCCACATCAGAGCCTTCCGGTACATCACG
>NZ_JBFROV010000027.1:0-122765 GCF_041471725.1 Vibrio sp. 10N.261.51.F12
GTTAACATATTTTAATAGTGAATATATTGTTTTAGTTCCAAGGTGGTAATTTCTCATACAATAAATTGGAATTATAATGAAAAAATTAACTATATTATCGACAGCAATACTACTAGCTTCTAGCGCTAATGCAGCAGAGGTATACCAAAGCAAAGATTTAACTCTTTCTGTTGGAGGTCGAGCTGAAGCTCGTGCTGACGTTTATAACTCGGAAGCTAAAAAAGCGGGTAAAACTGATCAAACCGTTAATGACCAATCACGGGCTCGTCTTAATTTTGATGCAAAAACACAAATAAACGATAGTGTCTTCGCGCACGGTTTTACCGAGGGGGAATACACAAAAGATGG
The DNA here is from genome assembly GCF_041471725.1 of Vibrio sp. 10N.261.51.F12. Classification (NCBI taxonomy): domain Bacteria; kingdom Pseudomonadati; phylum Pseudomonadota; class Gammaproteobacteria; order Vibrionales; family Vibrionaceae; genus Vibrio; species Vibrio sp. 10N.261.51.F12. The sequence continues at coordinate 349 of NZ_JBFROV010000027.1, forward strand.
TGGTTTTGAAACTCGATATTTATATGTTGGTATCGGCAACGAAAATATTGAAGCGCAGTATGGTAAAACGGATGGCTCGCTAGGTCAGGTTACGGATATTGTCGATTTTTTTGATACTTACTCCGGACAAGCACAAGCTAAATTAAAAACGGCAGACCGTACTGAAAACCAACTATTAGTTATCGGTCATGCGGGCACATTCACGCTAAAAGCGAATGCAAATGGTGGGGGGCAAGATTATTCAAGCTCTAACGCAAGCACTGATACATTTAAGGCAGTCGTTAACTATGGTTTGGGTGCGTCAGCAGTCGGAGATTTAGGTGCTGGCTTTACTCTTGGTGGGGGGATCGCCTACGAAGACCTAAAAGACACGTCTTTGAATGGATCCTCTGCAAAAGATTCAGGTGGTGATAATGCGCTTGAAGCTGCCGCGGGTCTAGGTTACACCTACCAAGATTTGTATCTATCGGTTGGCGTGAACCAAACGAATGCGACCATTCAAGACTCAGATCTACAAACGCTAGGGTATGCAGTAGCAGGTGCATACAATATCACTGACAAACTGACATACCGTTTGGGTTATGCGTCGCAAAGCCATGATAACGATGGCGCAGTGAACCCTGATGACGACAGTTTCGTCTCAACAGAATTGTCTTATGTATTCACACCTAACTTTAAACTCTATACCGGTTTAGAGTACGGCCTTTCTGGCACAAAAGATGACAGTATTGCCGGCCGTGTTGGTGCAAATATGACGTTCTAATTCTCACGGTCGTTTCCATATTTCGACTCTGAGATAATAAGCCCCAACGCACAGGTTGGGGCTTTTCTTATTAAAGCGTTAGTCGTTTATTGGGATTATTCCGTTAGTGCTTATTTTGATCAATAAATGCCAAATGTTGGCAGGATACATTGAAAACTCGGTGTTAAATATACGGCTAAATGATGATCCGCGGGATCTAACGGGACTTATCCTCGGTTAGCAACCGACTCACGAGTGACTAAACGGCCAGTTACGAGCGGTTTAGAATTGATTATGCGGTCGTTTAAGCACGCTTCTAACCTTTCCATCGCATTATCAACAATCTGCTGGGAAGGGTAGCTAATGCACGTTAATGGTGGGTTGAGTTGGCTGGCTAATTGAGAGTCTTCGAGTGAGATTATGGAGACTTCGTTAGGTGTAGCGAGATTAAAGTTACGTAACAAGTTCATTGCCACTGCGGCTTGGCTGTCTTTCATAACAACAATCGCGGTAAACGGGTGATAACTGTTTAGCAAAGACATAATCGCTTGTTCATTGTTGCCATTGGCGCTAACGATGAGTTGACGGTTAACGGGCATCGATGAATTCTGCAAAGAAGTTTTATAGCCTTCTAAGACTTGTTTCGAAGCAGCGCCTTCGTCTTCAACAATTATGGCTATACTCGTGTGACCTTTACTCGATAAATAACGGCATGCGCTCTCTGCTGCAAAACGATAGTCGTAACCAATCGCTGACTGAGCATCAGTGATGGCACCGTCGATAGCAATAATGTTTTTATCATTTAGGGTCGTCAGGTCACCACCTAACGTGATAATCGCATCGCAATGGCGTTGGTTTAATTCTTCGACACAGCGCAGTTGCTCTTCAGGTGATTCTGAGAATTGCACCAACATATGTTTGCCTTTGGCCTTCAACGATTTGGCCAGTAAGGGTAAGTACGTTGACACTTGTCCTGCATCGCTAGAGGATAGAATCACACCAATATAGTCAGAGCGTTGATTGGCGAGTGTTTGCGCGGCAGCGTTAGGGCGGTAATTAAGTTCTTCTGCAGCGCGTAGCACAGCTTCTCTGCTTTCTGCTTTCACACCGCGAGTACCGCTCATGACACGAGACACGGTCGCTTTGGAAACATTTGCAAGGAGAGAAACATCAGTGATTGTCGCCATTCAGAAAGCCTTTTCTATCGTTTTATTTCAAAAATGGGAAATCGGTTCCCAATAATTTCTTCATTGTACTATTTATCGCCATTAAACCTCAAGTGTGGTGATGTAATTAACGAACTTAGAAAAGGACGCTTACTAATAATGAACGAATATTTTAGTTAATAGGTTATATCGCTGTAATCATTAGTAGTAAGCGTTAAGCATAAACTTAAGAAGCGTTGACGTTGCTCGAGAATGCCGTCGAGCGGCAGTTGTATTGACTACGCGGTCATACAACTACGGCTAGGGGGGGAGGCGCTTCTGCTATGACTTGGCTTCAATCTTTTTATGTAGGTCAATCATCTCGGTGACGAGCTCTTTAGCCAGCATCGATGTCATTAAATGATCTTGAGCATGAACCATGATCAGTGTCATTTTAGTCTTACCAGTACCTTCATCAGCTTCAATTAATTTGGTTTGAACCAGGTGAGCTTGATTGGCAAATTCTTGCGCTTCTTTCAATAGACCATCTGCTTCCGAAAATTCGCCTTTTTTAGCGTGGCGTAGGGCTTCATAACACAAGCTACGTGATTGACCAGCATTGATGATAATGCCCATTACTTGTTCTTCAAGATCCATATTTTCCATGTTGTTACCTTTAATTTGTAATAATCGTTGATATCGCGGCCGACTCAATCGACCGCGTTAGTGTTAGTGTGATTCAGTGTCTAGAAGCCGTTGTTCTGAGATACCTGTGCATACCACTCGCCACTCTTTTTCACTGAACGCTTTTGAGTGTTAAGGTCGAGTTGGTAGAAGCCATAACGGTTTTTGTAGGCGTTAGCCCAAGACCAGTTATCAATAAAGGTCCAAAGGTGATACCCGAAGCAGGCCGAACCTTCTTCAATACCTTTGTGTAACCACTCCAAGTGACCTTGGATAAAGTCGATGCGGTAGTCATCTTGAATTTGTCCATCGACTAAAAACTTCTCTTCACCTTCCACACCCATACCATTTTCTGAAATGTAGCAAGGTAGGTTACCGTAGTTCTCGCGAAGGTTAGTTAGGATGTCGTAGACTCCTTTTTCGTAGATCTCCCAGCCGCGATGAGGATTCATTTTACGGCCAGGCATTTCGTAATAATCGAAGAAATGTTCTGGCATGAATGGCGCTTCTGGGTGAATGGCGTTGTCGCGAGCTTTAACGCGGCGTGGCTGGTAGTAGTTCACGCCAAGTACATCGACTTTGCCTTTCGCAATCAGCTCACAATCACCCGCTTCAACAGTAGGCATTTGACCTTGCTCAGTGAGAAGCTCGACCAGTTCTTGTGGGTACTCTCCTTTAACTGATGGGTCTAAGAAGCTGCGATTAAACATCAAGTCACAGATGTTAGCGGCTTTTAGATCCGCTGGATTTTGTGAACGAGGGTAAGACGGCGTCAGGTTGAGAATGATGCCAATACGACCATCGGTGTCTAATGCACGGTATTTTTCAACCGCTTTTGCGTGCGCTAAAATGGTATGGTAAGCCACCGTTGCCGCACGTTTGAAGTCGACGACATTAGGGTAGTGGAAGTCGTAAAGGTAGCCACCTTCAACGGGAACAATCGGCTCGTTGAATGTAAACCAGCTTTTAACACGGTCGCCAAAGAGTTTGAAACAAACCTCAGCAAAGTTAGCGTATGCATCCAACACTTCGCGGTTTTCAAACCCACCAATATTTTGCATCGCTAGCGGCATATCAAAATGATACAAGCAGATGAAGGGTTCGATGTCTTGAGCCACCAGTTCGTTGATGACGTTATTGTAAAACTCAACCGCTTCTTGGTTTATTTCGCCCGTGCCATTTGGAATGAGACGTGACCAAGAAATGGAAGTACGGAAGCTGTTGTGACCGATGTCTTTCATTAATTGAATATCGGCTTTGTAGTTTTGGTAGAACGTTGACGCAGTCGTTGATGATACATTGTTATGGAAACGATTCGGCTGTTCTTTGTACCAATGGTCCCAAATGCTCTCGCCTTTACCGCCGTCAAACGCGGCACCTTCAGTTTGAGCTGATGAAGCGGCGCTGCCCCAACGAAAGTTCTCAGGAAATTGATAGTTCATGATAATGGTCCTTTAAGAGGGCAGCGCTGACTGCCCTAGAATTGAAAAGAGTTAAAAACGTGTGGGTTGAATTAAGCGGTTACAGGTTGCGCGCTTGGTTGTGCCTCTTCTTTCTCACTGGCTTCTTGGTCTAGCAATGTCTTTTCGTACGCTTTTAGGAACGGTAGGTACATAAGGGCAGACATAATCATACACATGAAGCACAAGATGACAGGACTGAAGGCCCAGTTAGCTGCCCATGAGGCGCCAATCGGTCCAGGTGTTGTCCAAGGTGTGAGTGAGACAACACGTTCAACCAAACCAAAGTCCAAAGCAAACCATGCAAGTGTTGCATTAATCATTGGCACTAAAATAAAGGGTAGGAAGAACACTGGGTTCATAATGATTGGCGCACCGAACAAAATAGGTTCGTTGATATTAAACAGTGACGGTACGCTGCCTAATTTACCAATCGTTCTTAAGTGAATAGCCTTGCTGCGCATTAGTAAGAAGGCTAAAGGAAGCGTTGAACCTACACCACCAATTAATAGATAGTGATCCCAGAAGCCTTGCACAAAGATATGTGGAATGGCTTCGCCAGCAGCCATAGCCGCTTGGTTCACAGAAAGGTTCGCCATCCAGAATGGATTCATGATGCCAGTCACGATAAGCGCGCCATGGATGCCAGCAAACCAAAGAATTTGACAGACAAGAACAGCGAGTAACAGAGCCGGTAATGAGTCAGAGGCGGCAACCAAAGGCTGAATCAGTGACATAATAGCTTCAGGGATGATCATGCCTGTTTGCGATTCAATGAAAAGGTTTAAAGGGTGCAGCGTTAAGATGATCACCAGCACTGGAATTAGGATTTCAAACGAACGCGCTACGCCCGTTGGTACTTCTGGTGGCAGTTTGATCGTGATGTTGTTACGTTTGAGGAATGCATACACTTCTGTCGCATAAAGTGCGGTAATAATTGAAGTGAAAATACCTTGGCCTGAGAAGTACTGCATGGAGATGTTGCCATCTTGAACTGGCGCTGCCACCAATAAGAACGCCATCAAAGCCAGTAGGCCAGTCGTGACAGGATCAAGGTTATGGTGCCTTGCGAGGCTCGAACCTATCCCGACGGATATGAATATGGTCATTATCCCCATACTGAGGTTAAATGGCAGTATCAGTTGTTCACGGTATGTATCTGAAAAGCTAAGCCATGACTGTGCAAACCCGAGGGTCGTGTCTGGCGAAAAAGGAGGAAAGATAAATACCAACATGAATGAACCAACAATCATGAAAGGTAGGGCGGCAATAAAGCCATCGCGTATTGACGTCACGTATTTTTGTTGGCCAATTTTTCCCGCTATTGGGGTGACCTTTTGTTCGATTACGTTGACCATTTTATCGTATAAAGCGCTCATTATAGTGTCTCTTTCTTGTTAGAACGTTAAGGATGTTTGGATTCAGATATTCACTGCTGTTCGTTTGATTTTGGTGACCGGTTTCAATTGAACGGATTGCATTTGGCGCCCGTTTAAGTGCTACGATACGGGCGCAATTCCTACTGGATTAACCGATAAGCTCTAAGGCAAAATCTAAAACTTTGTCACCTTTTTGCATGCCGTAATCCATCATGTTGATAGGCTCGACTTTAATACCGAATTGGTCGGCAACTTTTTGCAGGTCGCCCTGCATGTACTTGACTTGAGGGCCGAGAAGTACCACTTCGTATTGCCCAACATTGGCACTGAATTCACTCGCCCCAAACGCTTTAATATCCGCTTCGATCCCACGCTCTTGAGCTGAGGCTTCCATTTTTTTCACTAGCATTGAAGTAGACATACCAGCAGAGCAGCAAAGCATAATTTTTTTCATTTTTTGTTTTCCTAATTCTTGAGTTCCTTTTTACTATGCTCTTTTGGAAATCATTTGGAAACCGGTTTCCAAATGATTTCCAAGTGAGTGTGAAAACGATCACTTGAAAGTGAAGAAATGATGAAATTTTCGTGATGAGGTTAACGAAAGAAAATCGATAATAAGCATGAAAATGAGGCATTGTTTACGACTGTGTACGCATTCTGGCGATCGATGTATTTTGTGTAGACATTGAATTGACTGATGGTGGATAGGGCGAAAATCGTAGAGAAAATGTGTTCAATGCATCAAATTTGGATAAGCGGTTTCCAAGAGTCTTTAAAGTTGCGGTATTCTGCGTCCATTCCGAAAGTTGGTAGCAAACAATGAATTATTCGATCATGAGAGTCTTTGCATCTCAAGTAGAGCAAGTGATGAACCCCGTCGCTAAGCTACTAACACGTAGCCAGCATTTAATGGCGCTGCGTGATGGGTTTCAATTGGCGATGCCGTTTATTTTTGTTGGCTGTTTTTTCGTCCCTATTATTTTTCCGCCGTTCGCTAACCCCCAATCGATGTTGTCGATTTGGTGGCTCGACCTTGCGAATACACTTCGGCCAGTTTTACTCCCTACGTATCAACTTACGATCGGTGTCGTGGGGTTGATTGTTGCGTTTGGTGTATCCGCAAGCCTTGCCAAACACTATCAACTCCCGGAAAGGCTAAGTGGTTTGACGGGCTGTATGGCCTTTCTGATGCTGGTGGGTTTTTATGATTTAGGTACTGCTGATATCCGCTATTTAGGCGGAGGGGGGATTTTTACTGCTTTGATTGCCAGTGTGTATGCGGTTGAGGTGATTCGCTTTTTTATTCGGTATGGTTTGTATATTAAGATGCCTGAAGACGTCCCCATTCTTACGGTACAAAGCTTTAAATTGATGATCCCTATCTTTGTCGTGGTCACAACACTGTCGATGTTCAATGTTTGGATTGAGAGCCAATTTGGGGTGCATTTTCCTGCATTGATAGAAGCGCTGTTTCGTCCATTAGTCCTTGCTTCTGACAGCCTAGCCGCCGTGTTGATTTCTATTCTAGTATGCCAGTTACTTTGGTTTATGGGCATACATGGAGCGCTGATCATTACCGGTATAATGAATCCTTTCTGGATGTCTAATCTACTTGAAAATCAAGAGGCTATTGCCTCAGGTTTGGAGACAGTCCCGCATATTTATTTGCCAGCATTCTGGGACTTTTTTGTCCTGATTGGGGGAGTGGGCTCAACGCTTCCATTAGTTTATTTGGCGCTGAAAAGCCGCTCAAATCAATTAAAGTCGGTCGGGAAAGTGGGGGTTATTCCTTCGCTGTTTAATATCAATGAACCGATATTATTTGGCTTTCCTATCATCATGAATCCGCTGTTCTTGCTCCCTTTCGTGCTCGTTCCAATGTTCAACGCAACGATCGCGTGGTTTTTGACTTCAGCCGGTATACTGGACCGCATCGTCATTATGCTTCCTTGGTCTGTTCCTGCGCCGATTGGTGCGGCTTGGGCAGCCAATGGCAGCATCATTAATGCCTGTATGGTGGGCTTTGCGATGATCAATGCTTATTTCCTTTATCTGCCTTTCTTTAGGGCCCATGAAAAGATATTAATTGAGCAAGAAGCAGAGCGAGCGGATAAGCTTCGCCAACAGCAGCAGCCCTCGGTGGTGTAACAAAATGATAGGGAAGCGTGTGGATCTAACGCCATACGTTGGCGAAGATTAACTTGGTTGGAAAATCGGGTGGGACAGTAAATTTTGCGAATGGGTTTACGGTTTTCGACACGGACGTATGACCTTGCCGTGTGGCTTGTCAGATGACAAAACTAAGACGAAATAATTAATTAAAAAATGGGCACATCTGAGTGCCCATTTTTTATGCCTTGATGTTAATGCGCCCTTGCAACCGTTCCTAAGCTGGTCACCGTAAATGTTTGAGTCGAGATTGGAATGAACACGGATTGACCTTTCTTGATTGTGATGGTTTCGTCATTTGTGCTTTCAAATGTTGCGTCTTCGTCGATCGCAAACCAAATCTCGGCGCGTTTCATCGCCACTTCTTGGTGGTTAGATTGCGGATAGACTGAGAAAGCAAAGTCGCTGACCGGTACCACAAAATCTAATCTACCTGCCTCTTGTGTTGGTGTGGTTAAGATGCGCTCTGCTACCAAAGGCTCAAAACGACAAGAAGCAAGTAGCTCTGGTACGTCGATGTATTTCGGCGTTAAACCAGCTCGTAGCACATTATCTGAATTGGCCATGAGCTCTAACGCCGTGCCTCTGACATAAGCATGCGGCGTGCCTGCATCCAGGTACATGGCTTCACCAGGCTGCAAGACGACAACGTTCAACATCAAAGGTGACAGTAAGCCGACATCCTTAGGGTAGTACTCGTTGAGTTCGAGGATGAAGGTTGCCAACTCCCCACCATCGGCGTGAGCCCAATTTAATAAATCGTCGGTGGCGTCGACTCTTTGTGTATCGCTTAGCGTTAACACCGCTTCAAAAAGCGTGCGTAATCCCTGTGCGTTTTGTTGGCCAGCGTACTGTTCAACAATCGTTGATAAGACGCGGCTATCCACGGCTTTAAAATGCTCAAGGATTGACGAATAGCTTCGAAAGCCGTTCATCGCGTAATACGTGGTCAGCGCATACACTAATTCGGGTTTATGGTTCGGATCTTTGTAATTGCGGTTGTAGGCATCGATAACAATACCATTTGCGTTTTCTTTGGCAAATCCTATTTCTGCTTCTTGTTTGGTTGGGTGTACCTGTATGGATAATGCCTGCGCTGCTGCAAGCACTTTAAATAGGTATGGGAGCTCACCAAATTGCTGTTGTGTTTGTTCACCAAGAACATTGGCGCCGTGTTGTTTGATGTAGTCGCATAATTGGACGGGCTCACCATCAACATTAATAGTGGAGCTTGCTTTTGGATGGGCGCCCATCCAGATTTCCGCCATTGGTTTTTTGTCGGTATTTTCTACATTGAAGAGCTCTGGAATAGAGGTGGTACTCCCCCAAGGGTAGTGCTGAATAGTATTGTCTAGTAGAAAAAAAGAGGAAGCTGTAGTCATAAAATACTCTCACTAAAATCAGGAATTATAAAGGAACCGCTAATTATCTTAAGCCGTTCAAAGGAATCTATATGTCAGCCACGTATGTCGAAGCTAGATGATCTCTAGCCGTTTATGTCGACGTAATTCGTGGCTAAGGGTTCTTCTTGTATGCTTCGTCATTTCTGTTGAACATACCGTAATTCGTTACATTTTTACGAAATTAGTTGAAAACTTAAAGTTCTCGCACAGGTGCTTAACGTTGGAATACTCGAAGGTATCTCCGTTATCCAGGTAGACAACTTGTTCAACATTGACGACGGAATCACCCACCGATAGATTCATGTGTTCAGCTTCTAGTTCTGAGGCAGGAATCACGGTAATTTCTAACGTAGAGCTGTGAATTTTAAGACCAAGTTCGTTGCCGATGTAGTCGTAGATTGAATTCTCAATATGTTGTTTCGATAAACCTGTGATGACATTAATCGGCATGTAGGTGTCTTCGATGACATTTGGATTGTTATCCAAGATTCGAACGCGAGTGATGTGATAAAGCATATCGCCTTCTTGGCAGTTGAGGCGTTGCGCTAAAAATTCACTGGCAGGTTCGACAGAATAATTGAGCACCTGGGTCTTTACGGTTTGACCAATGGCCTCGGCGTTGGCTTTTGTGCCGTATAAGTGTTTAGGCGTTTGCGTATTGAGCGGCGGCTGTTTGACATAAGAGCCAGAGCCTCGCTTACGAACCACTAAGCCATCATTGACTAAAATATCCAACGCTTTTTTGATGGTGAGTTCACTGCAACTGAACTCGTTTGCCAATGAGGTGCCATCAGGAAGCTTTGCGTTTGATTTGTAGTGGCCCGCAAAGATACGTTCCTTCACTGTTGCGTAGATATCTAGATATTTGACCATTACGTTTTCCATTGTTGGATGTGCGATAACAACACGCATTCTGTCGTTCGCTGTTGGTTCCATGTACTTTACGAAGTTTGGTAGCGCTCGCCTTACATTAGGCTCCCCATATAGACCTTGTATAGTTGCCACACCTTTAAGTGACTCGCCATACCCGAATAATAAATCGAGGACATGCGGTACGCGCGACATAATAAAGGTACTCGGTAGATAATAAGGTACTCGGTACATAATAAAGTATTGTACCAAGCTAAAGCTATATGTTTTGCATATCAATAACCATATGGTTATTTTTTTAAAAGAGTATTCCTTTGTGTGACGTGGCTAGTGTTTTTAAATGCGTGCGCTGTCCTAACGGGGTGATATCTGGTCTATTAGTTTCACAAGTTCATCAAACGTCAGGGTTATGCACTGAATATGGCGTTAGATGAGTCATCTAACTATTTGGACGATATGGCAACACATTGAGGCAGTATCGTTCACCGTGAAGTTGAGAAAAACTATGATTGTAGGTTTAGATATTGGCGGAACTAAAATTGAAGGGGTTGGGTTAATCCAACAAGCCAACAGTCCCACATACCAAACGTTAGTGACGTATCGAGAGCCGACCAACACATCGAGCTATGCCGCATTCTTACAATCCGTATTGAGCGTGATCGAACACGTGGCAACTCATGGTGACGTAGAGTCAATTGGTATTGGGTGCTGTGGTTCGATTGGCAATGACGGGCTAATGCAAGGCGCTAATGTCACTGTACTTAATGGTGCCGACTTTATTGGTGATTTACGTCGTCACATTGATGTCCCTGTTGCGATTGCGAACGATGCCGATTGCTTAGCGTTGTCAGAGTTTAAAGATGGGGCGGCTATTGATGCCCTTCATTCGTGTGTTGCCGTAATTATCGGTACGGGTTGTGGCTCCGGCGTCATCATTAATAACGGCTTAGTGACAGGCTTGAACAAGCTTGGCGGTGAGTTGGGGCATAACCCACTGCCTAACTTTAATCAGTCTGTCGATGGTCAGCCTGCTGAATGTTACTGCGGTTCAATGAATTGTACTGAGAGCTTTGTATCGGGTTCAGGGTTTGGCCGTACTTTTAGCGAGAAATATTTCTCAGCGGATTCTAAACAGATTATGGCACTTGTCGAGCAAGGGAATGCGGATGCTATTGCACATCTTGACCTCTATTGTGATCAATTAGCTCGCACCTTAGCAACGGTTATTAACTTTATCGACCCAGAGGTGATTGTTCTCGGTGGGGGCATGTCAAATGTTGACGCGATTTATCCTAGGGTTCAGAAAAAAATCAATAATTACACATTTAACAAAGCCGCGACAACCAAAGTAGTGAAGAATCACCATGGTGACTCCTCGGGTGTGCGTGGCGCGGCCTTTTTACCTTTATTGTAATGTTTAGAATTACAATGTTTAGAATGGTGATGTTCAGATCGTTGTAGTGATTCTCAGAGCCAAACCTTATACCTAAATCGGGACTTTATATTTGGTGTTAGGTTGGAACGTACCACTTTGATTGTGGCGGCTTGGTGTACGAGCCCTGCTTGCGTTGTCGTAGGCAGGAAAAAATTTTGGCTAGATTGCATAAATACATAATGTTTTATAACTATAACTATATGGTTTAAGGGTTGTATGAATTATTTAGTACTAGATTTTGGTGGTAGTGCGGTCAAAGGCGCTGTGATGACAAAACATGCGGAAATTGTCGAGCGATTCACGCTGGCAAGCCATGCAAAGACTTACGAGGCGTGGCTTGATGAATTCACGCCGGTATTTGAACAATATCGAGTCAAATATAACATTTTGGGTATAGCCGTGAGCACGTGTGGTGCGGTGGATGTCGACACCGGGATTATCCATGGTGGTAGCGCTTTGCCTTATATCCATGGCTTTGATGTTAAATCGCTGTATGAAGACCGTTTTGGTTTGCCGACAGAACTGGAGAATGATGCCTGTTGTGCCGCCTTGGCTGAGTCTTGGCTGGGAGCGGGTAGCGATTCCAATCATTTTGCATTGGTCGTTATTGGTACAGGGGTCGGTGGCGCGATTGTCACTCATCAGCAGATCATGAAAGGGCACCACTTACACGGTGGCGAATTCGGATTTAGCATCATGGAGTACCGAGATGGGAAGCCTATTACGTTAGGGTATCTGGCATCGACGTTAGCGCTTGTTGAACTTGCTGCAAGTGCATTGAGCGTATCGGTTGAAACACTGAATGGCCTCAAAGTATTCGAGATGTATGAGCAACAACATCCTGAGATCGTTCAGGTTGTGGATCAGTGGATCGGGTATTTAGCGACTGGGCTCTATAACATTCAATACAGTATCGACCCAGAAGTCATCATCATTGGCGGCGCAATCAGTCGCCGGCAAGATCTCTTAACACTCATCAATCACAAGTTAGATTGTATTTTGGCCGACATACCGATTGCTAGGGTTCGACCTGCTCTCAAGGTCACGAAATTTGGTAACGACGCTAATTTGATTGGCGCGTTGAAACATTATATGAATAAGCGAGGTTAATAAGATGACGAAATTAACGTTTCCACATGATTTTAAATGGGGCGCTGCCGCGTCTGGAATCCAAACCGAAGGGGTAGCGAATAAAGCCAATGATTCGATATGGGATGTATGGCACCAGCAATCACCCGAACGGTTTTTCCGCGGTATCGGTTCACAACTTGTGACGGACACTTACCACCGCTATGAAGAAGATGTTCAGCTAATGAAAAATATTGGCTTCAACTCTTTTCGGACATCAATTCAATGGTCTCGCCTAATTAAAAACTACGAAACAGGCGAGGTTTGTCCTGATGCTGTGCGTTTCTATCATCGGTACCTAGACGAGATGATCGCTAATGGTATTGAACCAATGATGAATCTTTATCATTTTGATATGCCAGCGGAACTTCAAGAAAAGTTTGGTGGTTTTGAATCAAAAAAAGTAGTCGATTTATATGTCGATTATGCAAAAACAGCATTCCAGTTATTTGGGAATAAGGTCAAATATTGGATTACATTCAATGAACCGATCGTCCCTGTGGAAGGGGGGTATCTATACGATTTTCATTATCCATGCAAAAAAGACGGCAAACTAGCGGTTCAAGTGGGTTACAACATTATCCTTGCCCATGCGAGAGCCGTACATGAATTTCATCGCCTTGGACTGGAAGACACAAAAATCGGGGTGGTCTTAAATCTTACCCCTTCTTATACTCGCGATGATCGCGAAGACGACCAGAAAGCGGCTTGGTATGCTGATCTGCTGTTTAATCGCAGTTTTCTTGATCCAATGGTGAAAAACGAAATACCAAAAGAACTGTGTGATATTTTTTCTGAGCACGGTGTCATGCCAGAAACATCTAAAGATGAACTTGCAACCATCACGTCGGCAAACATCGAATTTCTAGGGGTGAATTATTATGTCCCGCGTCGTGTTCAAGCCCGTGAAAGCGAGTACGAGTTAGATTATTTCACACCGGAGGTCTATTTCGAAAACTACGTGAATCCTGAGGGGCGCTTTAATCCATACCGTGATAACAACGAGATCCTACCGACGGCGATTTATGATATTGCCATGAATATCAAACAAAATTACGACAATATACCTTGGTTCCTTGCAGAAATTGGTATCGCAATGGATGAGGCATCGGAAGGTAAACCTGATGACAATGGCATTATTGATGACAGTTTCCGAACCAATCTCATGAAAGAACATCTTGTTCAGCTTCATCGTTCGCTTGAAGATGGAGCAAGTTGTTTCGGTGTACATCAGTGGACGTTTATTGACAATTGGTCTTGGACAAATTCCTTTAAGCGCCGCTATGGGTTTTATCGCTTGGATCTTGAAACGGGCAACAGAATCTTGAAGCAGCATGGATTGTGGTTTAAAGAGCTTGCGACCACAGGGATATTGCGCGATTAACGAATCATAAGAAGTCTACCCCGTAGTATGCAATTTACGGGGTATTAGTGGTGGTTAGGGTTTATTTTAGGTTTCCTATTGGCTTAACGTCAACGTTCTCAAAAAGTGATGCACACATAAAAAGCCCATCAGAATCAATCTATGATAACGACCGATTTAATCTAGTATTAACTCTGTGCCTATTACAAATCATTAATGAGAGCGGTTATGGACTTAAATCTTTTAAAAGCATTTGATGCAGTGATGAAAACGCAAAGTGTAAATGCGGCTGCGGACGTACTGAACATAACGGCGCCAGCGATCAGTCATTCACTTAATCGACTTCGTGACCAATACCAGGACCCGCTTTTTGTGAGGCAAGGAAGAGGAATAGTACCCACTAATTTTGCCATAGAGCTGCATGCCGAAATACAAGAACCGTTGTCTTTTCTTCTTAATGGGGCTAAATCAAGGAAGGCATTCGACCCAAATGTCAGCCAGCGAACCTTTAGAATCTCGAGCCATAAAGACATTGATCTGTTGATTGTGCCACCACTTACGAATTACAAGAAACAACATGCACCGAACATTAACATCAAAGCAGATGTTGAACATCTTGATGAACAAGACCGACAAAATGACTTAATTCGCCGTAAAGTGGATGTGATTTTGGCAACCGTTCCATTGCAAGACCACGGCTATCATAATCAGCTTTTGTTTGAGCAGGAGTTATTAGTTGCCGTTAGGAAACAGCATCCACGAGTGCAAACAGAGCTAACATTAGATAGTTTTGTTAATGAAGCTCATATAATTTGGCGAACGGAAAGGTTGAATACGCTCTTGCTTGAGTCCTTAGCGACAATGACGCTACCAGAAAGAAAAATTGCGTATGCAACTGGATCGAATATTACGGCGCTAGCGCTCACCGCGGAAACCGATTGGCTATGCGTTACCAGTCAATGGCATGGAAAAAAATACGCCGATGCGCTGGGTCTCAATACTTTCCCTGTCCCTTTTGAAACAAAGAAAGTGCCGGTCTATATGACATGGCATCACTCTCAAAATAAAGATACGGGTCATGAGTGGTTCCGACAGGCAATTGTTGCGGCTGTTGAGGAAATCTCATTGTTGCTAGAGCCTGAAAAGGACTTATGATGTAGGTGGTGTTTTCTTCCATTCTGGCCGTCTAGTGTCACGATATAGATAAGGCGAAGTCTATGTATTAAGCGACATGGGTCTGCAATTTGGGTCATGCGCTTATTTATTTTTGATTCGCTAACTTTAACGGAATATGGGACTTTGATTTTTACTATAAAAATATAACGTAAAAGATAAGTTTCATTTCAATAAGCATTTAAACCTTTGAAACCAATACATCGATAAACAGCACTTAATTGGCTTTTTAGCCTCATTCTATCGCTCAATATTCCCCCTAAATGTAGCATGTAGCCATCTATTCTTTGAGAACCATGCAAATGCGCTACACACGATTCATCACATTGGCTCTTTTCAGCTTGTTTAGCTTCCATTGTCTTGCGGTTAGTTTTACCGATCCCGTTGATAATAAATTAGACATGGGAGAATACCTTGCGGAAAACGCTTACGGTTTTTTGCCGGTACCGATCGTTATAACAGAACCCGCTTTAGGATATGGCGGCGGAATGATGGGCGTATTTTTGCATGAATCAGATAGCCAAAAAGCCAAGCGCAAAAAAGAAGCACAAAAATCACTTAATGGTGGTGCAAAATTAATGACCCCGGGAATTAGCGTTGTAGGTGCATTCGGAACACAGAATGGCACATGGGGCGGTTTTGTCGGTCACCGTCAAACCTGGAAAAAAGACAATATTCGTTATATGGGCGGCGCATTTTACGGCGATATTCATATGAATTTTTACACGCCTTTGGCAGGAGCCGATGCTGATGGGTTTGAGATGAGCATGAATGGTGGTGGTGTCATGCAAAAACTACAATTTAGGATTGCCGATACGCCACTTTTTCTGGGATTCACCCAGCAATTTGTGAAGCCAAAATTGAGTATTGTCGATGCAGACAAGATTAATCACATCGCCACAACTTGGTTAAATACTGACCCGAATGTTTCTGGGTTGGGCCTGATTGCGGAATACGATACGAGAAATAGCTTCTTATATCCAACCGCTGGTGGAGATTATATCGCGAAATACCAAGTCTACGACGACAGTATCGGTAGTGACTATGACTATCAAACCTTCAAAGTACAAGGTGTTCAATACTTTCCATTAGCAAAGCAGTGGGATGGGGCGATAAAGGCTCAATACAATACATTATCTACTGATGAACGGCTATTACCTCCCGCAGCTTATCCCGATATTGAACTTCGAGGTATTGGTCGAAATCGCTATCAAGGTACATCAACTGCGTCAGTGGAAACTCAAGTGACTTACAAGATAACGAACCGTTGGTCGACATCACTATTTGGTGGCGTTGGATCGGCAACGGATGCGACGGACGAGCTTTTTAAGGATGACCGTCATTACAGCTACGGGACGGGGGTGAGGTACCTTATTGCCCGTCGATATGGCTTGCGAGTGGGCATCGATATTGCAAAAAGCGAAGAAGATCGAGCTGTGTATTTTCAGGTAGGAACAGGGATTTAAATGGCAATGCTGAGCTTTAGGTAGCGCGGCTGAGAATATGTATTGTTGTACGTAGTTAAATTTATGAATATTGGTTAAAAGGTGAGATATGAGAGTCGATGAAGTATACCTATATGACACGCTAGAATGTCGTGTTTGTAAACAAAGGGCCACAATAACTAATCGAAGTGTGGGTACCATGAGTTGTTGTGGAGAAGCGATGGCAAATGTGACGTATGAACGTGTCAGAGGTTTTGCGAATAAAACGCTATGTGACAAATTGAAGTTGATCGCTACGCTTCGATTTCTAGATAGTCAATTAACGCATCATCGCCGTTGGGTCCATTACCATTCTGCAATCGACTCGATTATTGAAAGAGAAATAGGAATAACGAACCAGCTGCTCATAGAGGGCATCGAGAGTAGTCAGTCAGAATCTAATGTAACGAAACAAATGATGGAAATAATTGATGACCTCTATTTGTCCTCGTTGAACTTATACCCTTGGTATGCAAGTGTGGCGAGTGAAGAGTCAAATAACTTAGCCCAAAAATTGTTTTTAGCAGCGGGAGATTCTGATAAAGAAAATATTAAGGTGTTAGAGTCCATTCTGTATAGCGTCGAAGATATTGAAGTAGAAGAGCAAAGTGATTAATTATCATGCTTGTAAGGCAGCATCATTAAGTTTTCAATGAGTTTTATCGTTAGTTCTTTAAATTAAAGATATTTAAAGTGCCATTCATGCCCTCTATGTGGCACCGTTCTGATAATAAACTTAATAGGTTGGAACGTTCGCGATTGTATGAAATGTAAGCTATACGTTGTTATGCAGGATGCAAATAACGATAACGTGTAGAGGTCTCTATGACAGCGAAGTATGGTGTTAAACGCCAATTAGCAGTACTAACCGTCGCCATTATGGGTGCGACAAGCAGCATGGCAGCAGAAAAGCCAAATATTCTTGTAATCTGGGGTGATGATATCGGTCAAACGAACGTCAGTGCCTACTCATTCGGCTTAATGGGGTATAAAACACCGAACATCGATAGTATTGCAAAAGAAGGCATGATGTTTACCGATTATTACGCCGAGCAGTCTTGTACCGCAGGTCGTTCTACTTTTATTACCGGCCAAAGTGTATTGAGAACCGGTTTAAGTAAAGTGGGTTTACCCGGGGCTGATATTGGCCTCCAGGCAGAAGATGCGACCATTGCTGAATTACTGAAGCCTATGGGGTACATGACAGGCCAGTTTGGTAAAAACCATTTAGGTGACAAGGATGAATTCCTACCGACAGCACATGGGTTTGATGAGTTTTTTGGCAATCTTTATCACTTAAATGCAGAAGAAGAGCCTGAGAATATTGATTATCCTAAAGATCCCGAGTTTCGGAAGAAGTTTGGTCCGCGTGGTGTAATTAAGTCGTATGCGGATGGCAAGATTGAGGATACGGGACCACTCACGCGTAAGCGTATGGAAACCGTCGATGAAGAAACGTTGGAGGTCGCTCTGGATTTCATGGAACGAGCGGTTAAAGCAGAGAAGCCATTTTTTGTTTGGTGGAATGCGACTCGGATGCATTTTCGAACCCACGTTAAAGATGAGAATCTAGGTAAAACGGGTATCAGTTACTACGCAGATGCGATGGTTGAGCACGATAGCCACGTCGGTGAGTTATTAAAACAAGTGGATGACTTGGGCATCAAAGACAACACCATTGTGTTCTACTCTACTGATAATGGCCCGCATATGAATTCATGGCCAGATGCGGGGACAACGCCATTCCGAGGTGAGAAAAATACCAACTGGGAAGGCGCATATCGAGTACCAGCAATGGTTCGCTGGCCGGGTAAGATTGAAGCCGGCACCGTCTCTAACGAGATTATGCATCATATGGACTGGATGCCTACGTTTGTCGCCGCAGCAGGCGATGATCAGATAAAAGAAAAATTGCTGAAAGGCCATCAAGCGGGTAATAAGACCTTCAAGGTACACCTTGATGGTTATAACTTCTTACCTTATTTAACCGGTGAAGAAGAGAAGGGACGTCGCTCGGAAATTTTCTATTTCACAGATGATGGTGACCTGGCTGCGTTGCGTTACAATCAATGGAAAGCGGTATTTATGGAGCAAAGAGCAACAGGGACGATGCAAATTTGGTCGGAACCATTTGTGACATTACGTCTTCCTAAATTGTTTAACTTACGTATGGACCCGTACGAAAACGCAGACATTACCTCGAACACTTATTACGATTGGCTTCTTGATCATGCTTATATGTTTGTTCCGGCGCAAGCGTATGTGGGAGAATTCTTGCAAACATTTAAAGAGTTTCCACCACGCCAAAAAGCGGCGAGCTTTAGTTTAGACCAGGTAATGGAGAAGCTTCAGGAATCGCCTAATAAATAGCAAGACAATGTAAATTCAACGTATAAAAAGAGCTCGTGAGAGCTCTTTTTTGATTCCCATAACAATTTATATCGACCAAGCCGCTAATTATTTGTCTAACAAAGAAAAATTACTCTATCTTTCATTATGTGAACAATATAATCACGCAGCAACCGGTGCTTAAAAACGCGCATGAACAAGGATAGTTATGAATTCGTTTAGTTGTAGAATATGGTTAATGTTAGGGTTTTTTAGCGCTTTAGCGTTACCGCTCCCAAGTGTCGCCTTATCTGTGCCGCAAGCCGAGTTTGTTGGTAGTGACATGTGTATTGATTGCCATCAAGAGGAGTCACAGGCTTGGCAGGGGTCTGACCATGATATGGCGATGAAACATGCGTCAGATGACAGCGTGCTAGGTGACTTCAATGACCAAACTATTCTACATAACGGTAAGCCTAATCGGTTCTTTCGAAAGGGCGATGAGTTTTGGGTCAATATTGAAGGACCTGACGGCTTGTTTCATGATTATCAAATTACCTATACCTTCGCTTTTGATCCTCTGCAGCAGTATATGGTCGAATTTGATGATGGCAGAGTACAGCTGATTCCTTTTGCTTGGGATTCGAGAGATAAAAACGAAGGTGGTCAGCGCTGGTTTAATCTCTACCCAGATACGACGGTTAACGACGAATTTTATTGGACGAACACCGGGCAAAACTGGAACTTTATGTGCGCCGATTGTCATTCAACCAATCTCGAAAAAAACTACGACAGTGCAGCCAATACCTATAATACCACCTGGTCTGAAATCAACGTTGGATGTGAAGCTTGTCACGGGCCCGCAAGTGAACATATTAAGCTTGCGAAAGAAATCGACGCTCAGCCCAACTCACCAATCCCTGCGCATTTTGGGTTTAATCGAGACCTATCGCAGTCGGTGAAAGAATGGGTATACCAAGAAGGCAATACAACGTTACAACCGAAGGAAATTTTCGATACTCACCAAGTGAAAACGTGCGCTCAGTGCCATAGTCGTCGCACTCAGCTAAATGAAACCGGTGATCATGTTCAAGATTCTTTTTTTGATCGATACCGCTTGAGTCTTATTGCACCAGAGCTTTATCACAATGATGGGCAGATTTACGACGAAGATTATGTCTATGGATCATTCCTGCAATCGAAGATGGCTGAGAGCGGGGTGACATGTTCCAATTGTCACGATCCACACAGTACTAAGCTAAAGATACCGGAAGAAGCGGTGTGCAGTCAGTGCCACATTGCCTCTGAATATACACCAGAAAAACATACCTTCCATTTACCTAACACCGAAGCCTCTAAATGCACAACCTGCCACATGCCGGAAACGACTTATATGCAAGTTGATCCACGACGCGATCATAGCTGGCACGTGCCACGAGCGGATCTGAGCCAACATATTAATACCCCAAACGTATGCACGAGTTGTCATGAAGGTGAAACTAACCAATGGGCGGATAAACACATTGGTGAATGGTTCCCCAACTCTAGTTATAGGAATCAACAGCACTTCTCTGTTGCATTCTACGCTGACGCCATTGGGCATCAATCAGCACCTGACGCGTTGGCCTATTCCTCACAAGATTCGAGTTTGGCGAATATCATTCGCGCCTCAGCGCTTGAGCGGATGGCAGGTAATACCGGACAGAACACACTCATATCATTGGGGCGAGCGGTCAAACATGAGAATGAAATGATTCGTCTAGGCGCCGTTGCGGGGTCGTCAGGATATTCGTTTGCTGATCGTTGGCAAATACTTGAACCATTGCTTAATGACTCTGTATTGTCGGTACGAGCAGAAGCTGCTGGTGCATTGGTTCCAGGTTGGAGCGAAATGAACCCAGCACAAAAGGATGCGTTAAAAGCCCCACTTGACGATTACATCGCCATTCAAACATTTAATTCCGATAGGGGATTTGGACGAACCAATTTGGGTAACGTTTACCGCAGTCTAGGTGACGTTCAACAGGCGATCGACTTCTATTTAGGCGCAATCGCAATAGAACCTTATTTTGAGAACAGCTATGTCAACTTAGCGGATTTGTATCGTTCGCAGCGAAACGAAAAAGCGGCAATCGATATTTTAAGGCAAGGTATGGCTGCGCAGCCTGAATCAAGTGTTCTACCTTATAGTGCTGGCTTAGCCTCACTACGAGCGAAAGATTACACACAAGCGAACCAGTATTTGAAGCTGGCCGCACAAAATGCTCAGAACAATCCACAATATTGGTATGTTTACGGACTGTCGTTGGAACGCAGTGATGTACTCGCAGCGGCCAAGGCCTTGGAAACCGCCTATAAATTGAGTAAAAACCCGCAGCATGTGTATGCGCAATGCGAAGTATTGGCGAGGAACTACACGGCAGGTTCGGTCGCTGAGTCTTTCGAGCGCTGTATTAAAGTATTAAGTACGATTGCGCCTCCCAACGTTGTAGAGCAATTAAAATCGCGTGTTAAGTACTAGGACAGTAGATATCATAAATAACCTTGTGATTTTATTATAAACGGAGACTACTCTGTTTATAATAAAATAGTGCTCATCGTTTACTTGGCCTAAACGATGAGCACTATTTGCTACGGCGGAATATGGTCGTATTGCAATATTTACTATGATGATAACTTTTTTTGTATATGTTGCAATAATCTTAACCTGTTGATTTTGTAAGTTTTTTAATATTTCGATTTGCTATTTTAGTGTGTATTTGCATTTTTGATGGATCGAGTCATTCAAAATGTAGTTAACGATTTATTCTTATTTTATTACTATCGTTCGCAGTTGGTTTAGGTACTTAGAATAATTTTATTCACAGAGTAAATTAACAAAGAATGTATAAGAAATATTGTTATTTAAATAACGTTAATAATTTATGTAATCGAATAGGTAAATACAATGTCACAAGAAAAACACTCTAATTTGAATTCATTTGAACAATTTAATATCGAACTACCTGAAACATTTCCTCAAGAAGGCATGGCAGCAAGAGCAGCTGCGGCGTTAGTAAGAAGTGAGTGTTGGACCGATGCCAACCCGAATTTAAATCTTTCGTCGTTTGTGACAACCTTTATGGAACCAGAAGCGGCTGAGATCTTCAAGGATGGTTCATTTAGAAACTTTGCTGACCCAGATATGTACCCACACACCAAAGCAACTGAAGCAAAATGTGTGAAGTGGCTTCATGAGCTTTGGAATGGTCCAAGCGATGTTGAAGCTTACGGTGCTGCGACGATTGGTTCTTCGGAAGCTTGTATGCTGGCTGGTCTTGCGCACAAATGGAACTGGCGTCAAGCGCGTGAAAAAGCGGGTAAAGATACAACAAGACCCAATATGGTAACAGGTGGTAATGTTCAAATCGTTTGGAAAAAATTCCTTAAATATTTTGATGTTGAGCCACGAATTGTACCATTGAAGCCAGGCCAATACAGACTAACCGCGGAACAACTTGATGAATACGTTGATGAGAATACGATCTGTGTTGTTGGTATTGCTGGTCAAACATTTACGGGTGAAGACGATGACTTCCAAGCGATCCATGACTGGCTAGATGACTATGAAGCGAAAACAGGTGTTTCGATCCCAATGCACATTGATGCGGCGTCAGGTGGCTTTGTAAACCCGTTCTTATATCCTGATTATGAGTGGGATTTTCGTCTCCCGCGTGTTCAATCGATCAACGCTTCTGGACACAAATTTGGTTTAGTTCCTCCTGGTCTTGGGTGGATTATCTTCCGTGAACGAGCGGTTTTCAATGAAGACCTTGTATTTTACGTTAACTACCTCGGTGGTGAAGCGGCGACGGCAACCCTGAACTTCAGTAAGAGCTCAGCAACGGTACTTGCCCAGTATTACAACTTCGTACGACTTGGTAGAGAAGGTTACACAAGTATTATGAAGAAGACGTTAGAAAACTCTGAATATATTCGTGACCGTTTATTAGCAACAGGTAAGTTTACTGTAATGAATACGACTCAACGTATTCCGGTGGTTGCATTGACGCTTGATAAGTCTGTCACAAACTACAACGAATTTGATATTTCAAATAAGGTTCGTGAGCGCGGTTGGATCCTGTCAGCTTATTCAATGCCGGCAAATGCAGAGGAAGTTAATAGCCTGAGAATCGTGGTAAGGCCACACCTAAATAAAGATGCTGCAGACATCCTTATCAAAGACATTGAAATGGCTTGTGATTACCTTGAAGAGCACGGCGGTAATGCGACGCCTCCGAAACTGCATGACCTTCACAAGGTTTCATCAGGTAAGTGTTAATTCATAACGGCTAACACATTAATGGTTAAGAAGGAGTAATTCGTTTACTTCTTCTTTTAATTATCTCTACAGGCAGCATGGTACTATGACCACACCTACAAAAATTGCAGGGTACTTGTCTCACCCTCCAAAACATATCATCAGTTTAATATTAGGACTCTTCACCCTTGCGTCACTATTTTTTGGAAGTGCATATGCGTCTTCCGTTGAACCTGAGTCATATAGTGGAATCGCATGGGCGTTAAATTATTTAGCACAAAATCCGTTTGCATATCTATTTCTTACCCTTGCGATTGGCTACCCTCTAGGGCGTATTACCGTCGGTGGTATTTGCCTGGGCGCTACAGCAGGCACCCTAGTTACTGGGATATTGATTGCTCTAGCGTCTAGTGCACTTTACGGAATTGTTTACGACATTCCAGGGTTGGTAGAAGACATTTTTCTAATGCTCTTTATGTATGCGCTGGGTATGCGAGTTGGTCCACAATTCTTCTCTGGCCTTGCTAGAGGTGGCGTTGATTTCCTAGTCATTGGTTTAATTGTTGTTTTCTCCAATTTTCTTATCGTCTTTTTGGGCGCAAAAGTGTTGGATCTTGGGCCGGGATATGCCGCTGGTATCATTTCTGGTAGTTACACTGTAACTGCGGTAATGGGTGTGGCACAGTCAGCCATCACTAGCGGTGCGTTCAAATTGCCAGAAGGCGTTACCGCCGATATGGTGGGTGCAAATATGGCAGCGGGCTACGCAATTAGTTACGTTCTGTCTTCGGTCTTTATTATTCTACTGATCAAGTATTTACCGAAAATGTTTGGCCATGATCCTGTTGTTGAAGCAGCAAAAGCAGAAAAAGAGTTTGCTGGTGGTGAAGACGGTGGAGCTCTACCGGGTACGGAGGGAGCGTCAATACTTGGTTTCACCGATAAACAAATCCGCTCGTACGTAGTAGAACACGAAGAGTTAGTGGGTAAATCCATCAGCCAATTGTTTGCCATGAACCCACACGCCACCATCTTAAAAGTGGTTCGCGGTGATGCCGTGATTGATGCACATGATAATCCTCAGCTACAAATGGGCGATATTGTCGGCGTAATGGGTGACTATAGTCTGTTGTTGAAAGGAACAGGTACAGTTGGCCGAGAAATATCAGAGCCAAAAGCAAGAATGGTTGATATCGAAGTTGCTGATGTGCACGTAGGTAAAAGTGAATACGCAGGAAAAACACTCGAAGAATTAGGTTTAGAGATCGGTTTTGGTATCCACTTGAAATCGATGTTCAGAGCTGGTGTTGCGATCCCTCACTTACCGAAAACCATCGTCGAAAAGGGTGATGTGCTGCGTCTAGCGGGTCCCAAGTGGTGCGTTGATCAAGCCGCTAAGTCACTAAAGGCTGTGCCAATTGTAGAAAGTACTTACACAGAAGTTTCTTTCATGTCTATTGCGCTATTTTTTGGCTTTGTGATTGGTCATGCGAGTGTAGAGATAAGTGGTATACCTTTTGCGCTGGGCACTTCAGCAGGTTGTATGCTAATGGGTATTTTGATTTCTTGGTTGCGAACACGAAACCCTGATTTCGGCGGCCCAACCAGTGAAGGTGCAAGAGCATTCTTGAATGATATTGGCCTGAGTTTATTTGTTGCGGTACTTGCAGCTGGCGTGGGTCCTAAAATCATGTCTTCGTTCCAAGGTAGTATCGTGATTTGGATTGTAGTGCTTGGATTGCTTGGTGCGCTCGTTCCTCCTTTCTTAGCGTGGATATACGGTTACTACTTCAGAAAAATGAACCCAGTGGTTCTGGCTGGTGCTTGTGCCGGAGGAAGAAACAGTACACCAGCATTGAATGGTATTCAGGAACTATCACAAAGCGGTATTGCGGCTGTGGCTTATCCTGTGCCTTACGCGCTCACCTCCGCGATAGTTCTAATCCTTGGGTATATTGCGATGGTGTTCTCATAATTAGGCGCTTAATGGCGTAAGCCAAACCTTGTCTATATTCATCATTTATCTACCGTAGCAGCGCACAATATTGTGCTGCTACGCTTCTTTGTTTACGGATTTGGATACAAACTATGACTGACACGTTGCGTATCGGCATTGCTATCAACGTAATGAGAGCTCGTTTAACGGTTGTTGGCTTTAATATCGCGATCGTATCTTTTCAAATCTCAGAATTACTCAACATGAAAGGCGGTATTTCTGTACCAGGTTTAACTCATACGGTGCACTTTAGAGCCGACATGGCGCTGTTTTTATCGCTAGCTTGCTCCTTACTGGCCATTGTGGCATTTTTAAATTCTTGCGCGATCGACGACACGGGAACGTGTGATCACTGGTCTTTTATTGTCGGCGATTTATTGATGTATTTTGGTTTGGCGAATGCGGTAACCGGCTTTTTTGCACCACTGAACGAACAATTCCTGCTGGCTATTCAGCTCGCGCCTTCCCAAGAAATCCAAATAACAATATTCAGAAAAGCCATTTATTACCTAGGCGCAACCGCATGGTTTGTTACCCTTTATATTGGACCATTGGTTACTCTCATCCGTTCGCCATTCCCTAAAACAATTAACCGTTACTTAGGCTTAAGCTACATTCTAATGCTTGCTGCAATAACTTGGCTCAACTATCAAGCTTTTGTCTTTGAGGCCTTTAATACTCAAACGAAAGGCTTGGCAATTCCGCATTATTTGAACGAATTGTTTCAACCCATTGTGTGGTGAGAATTGACATAACATGTAATGTATCCTTGCCAATCGCCTTTTCATTATAGGTAAGGCAACGATGTAATGATCGGTAACGCTGAAACTAGCGTATGACCAAGCCAGTTGCAATTGGCGAAAGGATTTGCGGTCAAGGTACTTTTACTCACCCCTTAACTATGCATATCGTCAGCCCGAAAAATGACTAGTGGCACGAGTCCACTAGCACCCTAATTAGGGCTCGGGATGTAAATACTGGAGCGTAGAGCTATGGTTCGGGGCCGAGGTCATTCTCGACTTCATACACGTTACGCAAACATGTTGATTGAGTAAGAGCTAAGCAAGGTACAAAGCGTTAATAAATGAAATCAAGGCACTTGTTCACAGGGCTATTATCCACCTAGTTTGAAGCCAATCTAGCGTGATTCATGTTCATCTACTTTCATTGCATGTTGCGATGAGGAAGCATTTCTAAACTTACGAAACTCAAACCAGAGTGCCATAAATACGCAGCCGGTAATAAAAGCCAATATGAAATTTCGGTCATCCATGACGCACATCTGTAACAGATCAATTGCGTCGTTCATGTGTTGCCTTGTTGATTTAATAATTGAGAAAACGAACTTTAGCTTAGGCGGGAGTGAGAAACGAATTACGTACTATCAAATATGTAGATAGATGGCTGAGTACAAACTTGTTTGCAGCTTGATATTGGACGTAGACCTTTACCTTTTATGAGTTTACCCAATAGTTACAATGGCAAGAGAGCATATCTCGTTCGTCAGTTGTTTATCAAAAACAATAAGTTATTGAACAAATACTCTGAATTGATAGTTTAGTTAGCATCAATATCCGTCATATGTACTATTAGAATATAAAATTCTGCGTGGTGATTATTTGTTATAAATCAGTTATAGGTCACCTTTCTTATCCATAGCATCCTTTAATTCATGATCGAAAACGCAATTCTCCTCAGTCGTATGTGACCAAATTATCATTTAGTCGAACCCCGAGTAATAATTTAATTTGTCTTACAATATAGTAAATGCAGATAAGGAGATTATGTATGAGAAACGCGAAAGCAATAGCTTTAGATGCAATCGAACTCACCAAACCGTCGATTGAGCGACTCTTTGAACGAACGAATCGCAAAGAGCTCCACATTGTTGTTATGGATCCAACTATCAAACCGTGGGAAGCCTCATTCGAGGAAGCCATTTTAGTGGAAGTATCATTAGGTAACCCTACCGGATGGACAATTCCATTCGATGAACTTGCAAAGAAAAAAGCCCACCAAGCGTGGCGAAATTCATGCCCTAACATGCAACTTCAAACCCAACACCCTTCATCACTTAGAGAGGGCGATGTGCTGTTCTACGGCTCATTCGTCTATGGCGATATAGTGGTGGCATGCAGTGGAGTAGAGCAATGGTACGACATGCTAGTGAGCAGTTGGATTGCTTTAGCCATTGAACAGATAACAATCAGTGAATACCAAACAATAAAAACCAATACCCCTACACAACAAACACGATAATAGGTCAAAAGGTCATATTATGAATAACTTACTAAAAAAACTCTTTATCACTGCCGGTATTATTCTTTCTACATCTGCTATTGCAGCGGATTACCCAAGTAAAAACATACGCCTTGTTGTCCCGTTTGGCGCAGGCGGTGGTACAGATGCGGTTGGCCGTACTCTGGCAAACTCAGCGAAAGATGTTCTGGGCCAAAACATCGCGGTCATGAATCGCACAGGTGGTGCCGGAGCGGTGGGAATGAGCTTCGGTGCACAGCAACGACCTGATGGTTATACGCTGACTGTAGTGACTCGTGAAATTGCATCGCTACCACAAATGGGCTTAATGCAGCATGACGCTGATGACTTCCGTTTGATTCGTATGGTTAACCTAGACCCAGCGGTCGTATTAGTCTCCGCTGATAGCCCTTATAACACGATTAATGATCTGATTGCTGAAGCGAAAAAAGGAGAAGGGAAAGTTAAGTTTGCTTCAACAGCTGCGCCTAATTTCTACTTAATGGCTCTGGAAAAAGACCAAAATATCAAGCTTAATGCGATCCCTTACAACGGTGCGTCAGAGGCGATCCCGGCAGTACTGGGTAAACACACCGATGTAACAATGGTGACACCTGGGGAAGCCATTGCTCAACTGCGTTCAGGTCAACTTAAAGCACTCGGCGTAATGTCAGAAGAACGTATTGCTTTCATCCCAGAAGTTCCAACTCTTAAAGAGCAAGGCGTTGATGTAATCACAGGTACATGGCGTGGTATTGGCGCTCCTAAAGGCACGCCAGATGAGGTGATTGAAACGTTAGGCAAAGCGTTTGACCAAGCGATGGCTTCTCCAGAGTTCATTGATTTCATGGAGAAAGGTGCAATGACAATTCATAATATGGACGCACAAGCGTTCACAGAATTTGTCGACCAAGATTCAAAGTCGCTGGGTAAACTAATCCAATAACATGTCATCAAGCAGGAACGGTTATTGTTCCTGCTTTTCGTTTCTCATTCTTACGTATTTATTGAGGCGGATATATGAAAGATCGTAATATCGTATTCCCTTCTCTTATGATCATATTCAGTGTATTAGCGCTTGTTGTCATAAGTCAGTTTAATGAACCACGCTTTCAAGACGCGAGTGTTGACGCCAAGTTCTTTCCTATGGTGGTGAGCATCGCCATCATCATTATTTCCATTGCTTTGGTGATTCAAAGTAAATTAAAAAATAGCGTTCCACAAAATCTATCCCCCGTTTTCACTAAGTTATCTATTTTTGGGTTTTGTTTCCTTATCGGTTATGCCGTATTGATTAGTTTCATCGGTTACCTATACGCAACGCTTTTCGCGTTCACGTTTTATCTCGTTGCATTTAAGATCACTAAGCCACTTTATTATTTAATCGCTTGGGCATTTGTCTTTGGCATTTATTATTTATTTGGTGAAGTGTTTGTAATTTCTTTACCCGAAGGTTCGTTGTTTTAGGTGACCGCTATGTTAGAGCATTTAATCGGTGGCCTGTCGGCCACATTTAGCCTTGCTGTTTTCCCCGTCCTAGTCTTCGGTGTACTTGGCGGTATTATCTTGGGTGCGTTGCCTGGACTCACGGCCACGATGGGGGTGGCTATTTTACTGCCATTCACGTTTGGTATGGAGCCGACCGCTGCACTTGTCATGCTTATTGGTGTTTACATCGGCGGTATTTATGGCGGATCGATTGCCGCAATCCTATTAAAAACACCCGGAACCCCTGCATCGGCAGCGACGGTGCTGGATGGACATACACTAGCAGCTAAAGGGCAAGCGGCGAGGGCACTCAGTATTTCCGCCGTTGCTTCCTTTGTTGGTGGCTTGATCAGTACGATAATTTTAATCGCTATCGCCCCATTACTTGCTGATTTTGCATTACGATTTAACGCACCTGAGTATTTTGCTTTGGCGGTGTTCGGTCTGACCATTATTGCTAGTGTCTCCGGTAAAAATATCCTTAAAGGATTGTTAGCCGGTGCCATTGGTTTACTTATTTCAACGGTCGGTTTGGACCCAATAAGCAGTGTTCCTCGGTTTACATTTGGTGTTATGGATTTGTATAGCGGGATTAATGTTATTCCTGTGCTAATTGGTTTATTTGCACTATCAGAAGCGCTAAACCAGCTTGAAAAAATACTGTCTGAGAAAAAGGTTGAGCGACCTAAGTTTGACCGTAGCTTGATGAGTAAGAAAGACCTCAAAGATATGATGCCAACCGCAATAAAAAGTGGTTTATTGGGTACATCGATTGGGTCTGTACCAGGCGCAGGTGCGGATATTTCAGCGTTTGTTTGCTACAACGAAGCGAAACGTTCTTCTAAAAATCCAGAAGAGTTTGGTAAAGGTTCAGTGCGTGGCTTAGCGGCGGCTGAAGCCGGAAATAATGGCGTAACAGGTGGTTCATTAGTGCCTTTACTTACGCTTGGTGTCCCTGGTGATGCGGTTGCCGCTGTGCTGTTAGGTGCATTGATTGTTCAGGGTTTAACGCCAGGCCCATTATTGTTTGCTCAAAACCCCGAAGTGGTTTACGGCGTCTTCAGCTCTATGCTGGTAGCGAATGTCGTTATGCTATTGATCGGGTTGCTCGGTATACGCTTCTTCTGCCGTATTATTGAAGTGCCAAAAATGCTGATGATTCCAGTGATTATCTTCCTTTCAATTGTCGGTGCCTACGCAATAAATAACGCAATGTTTGATATTGGTATTGCGATTGCGTTTGGGTTCTTAGGGTTTGTGTTGGGTAAGTTGGAAATCCCGTCTTCACCAATACTCTTGGCTATTATCCTTGGACCTATGGCGGAAACTAACTTGCGGAAATCTCTACTAATGTACGACAATAGTTGGTCGTTCCTCTACGAGCGGCCAATTGCACTTGCCTTCATTGTTTTGGCTGTGTTCTCTGTGTACTCAACCTTAAAAATGAAAAAAAAGCAGGAACTTCACTCCACGTGATATAGGTATAGTCGGATGAATGGGGGAGGTTAATTAAAAAGTTCGGTTGCTTTTTGTTACCCATGCTTGCGGTGATGGTACCAACAGGTTGTAAAGGAGAAACCGAGTATATTTTGATAACCTAACATCGCCAATGTACTTACCAGACATTTTTAACGATTGGTTACTAGATGACTCTTATCAATTGGAATATGTGGGAGCCGATAGTGCTTGAAGGGGGGGAATGGTCAAAAATGTTCAACACGAAGGACTATCGACAGGGTATGAACTTTTGCCGATGAAAGCACCTGTTTTGATACGTCAGTAATAGCACTATTTCATTAAAATGTTAACGCCAAGGGGTTCCCCTTGGCGTTTAGGCACATATTGATCGCGTCAAAATGGAAAAAGCAATATCTCTATTTGGAGATGAACGTCGTCATATTTATTGTGTAGGAGGGTTTAATAGCCCTTCCATGGTACTAGACGTTTTTCTAAGTAACGCATGAACAAGTCAAAGCTGTAGGCGATGATACCTATCATGACAATCCCAGCTATTACCACGTCTGTAACCAGAAATTCCGCCGCGTTAAGTACCATAAACCCGATCCCAGCCTCTGCTGCGACCATTTCACTCGCGACCAACGTCGTCCATCCAAAGCCAATCCCAATACGCAGGCCAGTTAAGATCTCGGGCATCGCGCTTTTAATAATAACGTGATACAAGACTTGTGTTTTAGACGCCCCCATAGAGTAGGCGGCTTGAATTTGTTCGCTGCGAGCAGAGTTGACGCCAGCGCGAGCACTAAGAGCGATCGGTGCGAACATAGCAAGATAGATGAGAGTGATCTTACTTGTTTCATCGATACCCAGCCAGATAATAACCAATGGCAAATATGCCAATGGTGGTAATGGTCGGTAAAATTCGATAAGTGGATCAAAAATACCGCGAACCCAAACGTTTGAACCGATCAAAATTCCGACAGGTACTGCAGTTATAACCGCGAGAATAAAAGCGCCAAACACGCGGCTGAGACTTGCCGTGAGGTGCTCACCGAGAGATACACCAGAGAAGCCGTGGATGGTTAAATCAATAAATCGATCGAATACTGCAAAAGGAGAGGGCAAAAACAGTGGCTTGACCATCCCAAATTCAGTCACGAAAGCCCAAAGACCAATAAAGAACAAGCTTGAAGCTACTGAAATAAGCTTGGAGTTACCTTGTCCTGGTTCGCCGTAATAATTACCTGGTGTCAACGTACGTGTTTTGATCCACTGAATCAATAGATAAAATGGAGGAGTATTGTGAATCTTACTTGCCTCTTGCTTAGGACCCGTCGTCTTTGATGATTGAGATTGTGATGAACTTTCGTTTAGCACGTTATTTTGATTAGGCGCCATTATGTCGTGGCTTGGCTTTAATATTGCTTCATTCATTACGCGACCTCCGCGGTTTCATCTTGGTGAATAATTGATAAGATCCGTTCGCGCATCTCAATGAAATCGGGTTGAGATTTGACTGCGCGAGCATCTCTACATTCTAAAAAACGGCGATTGAAATCTAATTCGAAGCTGTGCGTGATACGACCCGGCCTTGGCGACATAACGATAAGACGAGAGGCCATAAACAAGGCTTCTTCAACGCTGTGAGTAATGAAGAACATCATTTTGTTAGTGGTTTGCCATGCATCGAGGAGTAATTCTTGAAGGGTTTCACGTGTGAGCGCATCTAACGCGCCAAGTGGTTCATCAAGAAGTAAGATGCTAGGGTCATTAGTAAGCGCTCTTGCAATACCAACTCGTTGCTGCATACCGCCTGAGAGTTGATAGATCTTACTGTGGTGGAAGTCTTCGAGCCCGACTAGTTCTAGGTATTTTTTGGCTCGCGTAATTCGCTCTTCTTTATCAACACCTTGCAACTTAAGCCCAAAAGCAGTGTTTTCTAGTACGGTTAACCAAGGAAACAGTGCATGCTTTTGGAACACAACCCCCCGGTCAGCGCTTGGACCAAGGATCTGGTCGCCGATATCTTGCCCTAACGTAACTCTTGGTAATCCTTCAACCTCGGAGTTACCGAGAGTTAGGTATCCATCTGTTGGGGAAATGAACCCAGCCATTAGATTTAACAAGGTTGTTTTTCCGCAACCCGATGCGCCAAGTGCAACGACGAGTTCTCCTTGTTCAATCTGAAGGTTAACCCCTGATAATGCAGTAACAGGGTCTCCTCCCTGGCGATCTTGATACACGACTGAGACATCTTTAATCTTCAGTGTTTTTGCTAGAGACATGGGTTAATTCCTTATAAGACAAATAGTTTATTGAGCGTTGGGGGGATTATTTATTGTTTTTCTTTTGTCTTCTCGACAAATGATGGATTCACGAAGACGCTGTAGTCAGGTTGCAATGCAGAGATTTTTTTCTCTTTAAGTAGGAATTCAGAGGTTGCTTTGAGTGCTTTTGTTGCGCCCCCTTCTAAGCCACAACCTAGCCATTGACATGATAGTTGCGTATCAACATCTAAAAATTCGTACAAACTCATCGCTTCAACGACGCCATCTGGATCGCCGCCTACTATTTTTGCCACCGAGATTGCAATTGGGTTATCAGCATTGAAGGTTTCTTTCTCCGAACGGTATTGCTCATCAACAGATGCCAATACGGTTAGAAATTTCGTTAAGAACTCTTCGTTCTTCGCCATAAATTCTTTGCTAGCAATCATTCCATCAAATGTCGGTGTGCCCCATGCACTTAGCTGTTTTGAAGTAATGAGTACATGTCCATCTTGTTTGATTTTTCCTAATGCGGGATCCCAAATAAAGGCACCATCAATATCGTCACGCAACCAAGCTGCCATAATCGCGTTGGGTTGCATGTTGATAAGTTTTACGTCTTTTTCTGATAGGCCAAATTGTTCAAGGGCAAACAGCATATGAAAGTGAGTCGTGGATACAAAAGGAACGGCAATACGCTTGCCGCGAAGATCGGCGGGAGAAGCAATACCGCTGCTATTTTTTACTACTAGAGCTTCCGCGTCAGCGATGTTTTCCATCACCCAAATTAGCTCCATTTCAACGCCATTGCTGGCAGCACTCGCAATAGGGCTCGAGCCTGCTACGGTCATGTCTACTGCGCCCGCCGCCATAGCTGTGATGGCTTTGGCACCGGAATCAAACTTACGCCATTTGATCTCATAACCTGTTTCTTTCTCGACCAATTTTTGATCAATCGCATACTTCATCGGATTGAACATGCTTTGGTAGCCAATGGTGACCTCTTTAGCAGCAAAGGTACTCATTGAACACACTAATGTACCGAGTAATGTAGTGATTTTTATCCAGTTTAATGTTGAGATTTTCATGGTCACTTCCTTATGTATTTGATGACAGCACCACAATAAGAGGAAGTGTGGCAGGGATGTAGTACCAGAATGCTTTCTTATTAGTCCAAGGCTGCACCAAAGCCAAGCACCAAGGTAGTGCTTGGCTTTGGATATAAAATAGCTCAGAAGTCTAATGATGAAATGCATCTCAATCGCCAATTTATGTAGAAGAAATTGAGTTCCTTTCAAAATATGGAATGAAGTCAGCCGAGAAAAAGAGATAGAAAGTGAGCACATAAAAAAGCCCTCGACTAGAAAGACAAGGGCCATTTTTTGTTCGGATTATTCGTCGGTAGCGTTTGACTATTAATTAATCTGGAAACACATACCGACCTCAAGGCAGCTTGTGTATTCGAAGGTAATTAACCTCTGTTTATTGGATGAGCTGGTGATTACAATTCACTAAACGCTTCATCTAAAATGGTAATAATATCATCGGCCTCTTTACTTGATATGGTTAACGGAGGACTGAGGCAAAGGGTGTTGTTAAAAGTTTCGAATGAACGATTTGTTCGCCCAATAATTAAGCCTTTTGACATGCATAACGCTGCGAACTTAACTAAAGTAGATTCATGGACAGGCTGCTTAGTTTGTTGGTCTTTGACAAGTTCCATACCTAAGAACAAGCCTTGTCCACGAACGTCACCAATGATGGGATATTTTCTTTTTAATTGCTTGAGTTGTGCAAATAAGTATTCACCGATGTGCGCGGCGTTCTGCACCAAGTTCTCTTCTTCAATGATTTTAATATTTTCTAGCGCAGCGGCAGGACCAATGGTGCACCCACCAAAGGTACTAATGTCTCGAAACGCATTATATTTGTCGTCAGGTGCTTGTTTGAAACAGTCAAATATTGCTTCTGTTGTGACGGTACATGAGATAGCGGCATAAGCCGAGGCAACCCCCTTGGCCATGGTAACGATGTCTGGCTTAAGACCGTAGTGTTGATAGCCAAACCATTTACCGGTTCTGCCAAGTCCACATACTACTTCATCGACATGAATGAGGATGTCGTATTGACGGCAAATGCGTTGAACCTCGTCATAGTAACCTGCAGGTGGTGTAATGACGCCTCCTCCAGCGGTAATTGGCTCGATAACAATCGCCCCAACGGTATCGGGACCTTCTTGAAGAATTACTGACTCTAATTGTTGCGCCGCTTTGACGCCATAGTCATCGATGTCACCAAATTGACTGCGGTATTCACAGCAGTGTGGAAACTCAACAAAACCAGGAGTGAATGGGCCGTATTGCTTGCGGCGTTCTTCTTGGCCTGTAGAGCTCAAACACGTGATGGTCGTACCATGGTAGTCTCTTTCACGATAGAGAATCTTATGCTTTTTCCCGCCGTATTTTTGGTGCGCGATTTGACGAACGATTTTATATGCCTTTTCGTTGGCCTCTGAGCCGGAATTTGAGAGATACACCCGACTCATGCCAGGCATTTTTTCTATAAGTTTGTTGGCGAAGGCTGCCAATACCGGTGTGCCAGCAGTGCCTGCAAAGAAGTTAAGCTTAAGTGCTTGATCGCGAATAACATTTGCAATTCTTTCTCTGCCATAGCCAACGTTGACACACCATACGCCACCCGATGAGGCATCTAAGTATTGTTTGCCGTTAATGTCCCATACATGGATCCCTTCGCCATGAGACATGACAAGCGGGTCATGTTTTTCCAACGTCGCATGCTGAGTGAGATGATGCCATACGTGTCGTCGGTCCCAATCGACTATTTGTTGTTTTTCATTGGTATCCGCATTGATGAAATTAGGGGTAGACAATCCATTTTCCATAATCGTTCTCCTTACTAGTGTTAGAACACGATAGACAAGGTCAGTACTAATCCAGTAGCGCCAGTTGCATCTATTTATGGGGACAGATAGTTATTGATGTTAGGGGGGCTGATACTAATTGATGGAATGTGGCATGGTTCATGGCTAGAGCTAACCGTTTAAATAGCCAGACGATCTGATATCGAAACTATGATCTCCGCCGTAAAAAAATGGGGGATAAAATAAGCTATGAAACCGTGTGATTATGTATGGCATGGATAATGCTAATCTCTGATCATTCGACTTACTTTCACAGGTATAAGATGAAAAGTGATCATTTAGTTCATATCCAGTTTTCGCCAGAACGAAGCTTACAAGAACAAATTCGTGAGCACCTACTGGACGCGATTCGCAATGGTATCTTTGCTAATAATGCACTGCCGTCGTGTCGTAAGATGGCGTCGATGCTTAGGGTATCACGCAATACCGTTGTTTTGGTTTACGATAAGTTAGTCGATGAGGGGATGTTGGTTTCTAAAGAAAGAAGCGGCTACTATGCTTGTCCTGAGATACTCAGGGACGAGCTGAGCACTTCCCCTGCGCAACATGAGCTCGGTAACGATTACTACACTGGTGCAAAATCTGCGCGATTTTGGAACAGCCGTCTGAAGCATGACCTCAGTACGCAGCGCAACATATCTAAACCAAAGAACTGGCAAGATTTCCCTTATCCATTTGTCTTTGGTCAACCCGATCACTCTCTATTTCCTCTAAACCATTGGCGTGAATGCTGCCGTCTGTCGCAACGCTACCAAGTGGTTAAAGATTGGATCTCAGACTCAATAGATTGTGATGACCCGGCTTTAGTCAAGCAACTGAAGAGTAATGTATTGACCAAGCGGGGGATTCAAGCCAAAGAAGAACAGATCTTGGTGACGATCGGCACTCAAAACTCATTGTATATGCTGGCTAAGTTATTAGCCGACGAGCAGGTGAACTTTGGTGTTGAAGAGCCTGGTTATCCCGATGCGCGTAATATATTTGCGTCTCACGGCGCTAATGTCATACCGCTGACACTCGATGTTCAAGGGATCGAAATTAACGAATCGCTGATACGGTGTGATTATGTGTATGTCACACCTAGCCATCAAGTACCCACAAATGTCACTATGCCGATGCAAAGGCGCAAGGCATTACTCGCCGCTGCAGAAAAATACGACTTCATTATTATTGAGGATGATTATGAAAGTGAGGTCAACGTTTTAAGCAAGGCGAGCCCATCACTAAAAAGTCTCGATACTAATAGCCGAGTGATCTACATCGGAAGCCTGTCTAAATCCTTGTCTCCGGGACTGAGGCTTGGTTACATGGTCGCAGAAGCGCCGCTGATTTCGGCGACTCGCGCCTTAAGACGTTTGATGTATCGTCACCCACCCGCTAACAATCAAAGAACCTGCGCGCTGTTTATTTCGTTGGGGTATTACGATACTTACTTAAGAAAGCTTCGTTATAGTTATCAGCAACGTTGGACAATTATGAGGGATGCCATCAATCAACACCTACCGCAATGCGTGACCACTGATACGGTCGGTGGCAGTGCCTTTTGGCTCAAGTTACCGCTTTCTGTCGATTGTGAGAAATTCGTGCAAAGCGCCAACGCTGTGGGTGTGATTGTCGAATCAGGGACTGTGCACTTCGCTCGGTTTCATCGAGACAGTAGGCGATATATACGTTTGGGGTATTCAGCTATCGATGATGACAAGATTGAGTTGGGTATCAAAAAATTGGCATCGTTACTTCCTCCTTTAAACATAACGTAAATAAAAGTCGAATGTTAAAGCAAAGCCACCTTGTTACTCTTTATCTTGCCAAGCCCTCCCCATCAAACAAACTAAAATAAGGCCATGGTCCTCGTGGTCTTGTTCCTACATCGAAACGCCGCATTATAAGCTGTTAGTGACCTCCCGCACCTATATATCGCCCAATCTTTACTTTCTTCAACCCTCTCGTCTGCTATCGAAATTCGCTGACCCCATAATTACCCTTAACTGGTACTAACTGGAGCTGACTAAGCCGATTAATCTGATGACAAGCGTTAAGGATTGAAGAAGCACTAGAGGAAACAAT
Source organism: Vibrio sp. 10N.261.51.F12 (assembly GCF_041471725.1). Lineage (NCBI taxonomy): Bacteria > Pseudomonadati > Pseudomonadota > Gammaproteobacteria > Vibrionales > Vibrionaceae > Vibrio > Vibrio sp. 10N.261.51.F12. The sequence continues at coordinate 37,888 of NZ_JBFROV010000027.1, forward strand.
GTTAATACACCTGGTTATTATTCTTACGTTAGTTATCGCGGGTCTCGTACGCGGTTATACAGGGTTTGGTTTTTCTGCATTGGTTATTTTGGTGTTATCGATGTTTTACTCCGTTGCAGATATGGTACCGGCGGTTTTAATGGTTGATTTAATTGTTTCGCTTCCCTTGGTCGTTGATAGCTGGAACAAAACTAACTTTTCAGCATTAACTCCGGTGTTAGTAACAACGGGAATAGGAATTCCAGTCGGGTTTTGGTTGTTATTTAATCTGCCCGATAGTGTATTGCGCATACTTGTGCCAACAACAGTATTGCTGCTTGCCATCATGAGTAAAAGCAGAGGTCGTTTGATAAAAAAACTATCCGGTTCGGCGCTGCTTTGTGGGTTTATGTCAGGATGGACGACAAGTGCTGTGTCAGCGGGTGGTGCACCAGTTGTGATTTATATGCGTAACAGTGCCTTAAGTGTTGAGCATCAACGTAACAGCCTAATCAGCTACTTTTTTTTGACGACCTGCTTTGCCGTTGGCAGCAGTTATGCAGTGACAAAACAGTGGCAGGTGCTACCGGACTTCCCAGTACTCTACACCGGAATTGCATTTGTTTCGGTTCTGATCGGCAAGGCGATTTATCACTATAAGAACGTGGCCAGGGTTCATAGCCTTGCTTATTACTTACTGCTGATTGTATCTGCGCTCACATTATTTAGAGCGGCATGGATGCTCCTTATATAAGCGATAGCGTCGTCAATTAATTAATAAAAGGAATTAGATATGAACGATTTAATGCTCCCCACCGTTTTCATTACTGGAGCAACATCAGGCTTCGGTAAGGCGGCAGCTCGTCTATTTGGCCAACAAGGATATTCCTTGGTACTGACAGGGCGGCGACTTGAACGCCTAGCAAGCCTTGCTGATGAATTGGGTGAATATTGCTCGGTTCATGTTGCGACATTGGATGTAAGAGACGCTGAAGCGGTCAAAGCGCTTGTCGCATCGCTGCCGGTAGAGTTCTCGAATGTTGAAGTACTTATCAATAATGCAGGCTTGGCACTTGGCGCGAGCCCGGCTCAAAACGCCCAACTTGCTGATTGGCATACCATGATTAACACCAACGTCACTGGTTTAGTGAACGTCACGCATGCATTGCTACCACTGATGCTTGACCAACCTAAAGGCAGCATTATTAATTTAGCAAGCATTGCGTCCAATTGGTGTTATCCAGGTGCACATGTCTATGGTGCCAGCAAGGCGTTTGTCGCCCAGTTTTCTCGAAATCTTCGTTGTGATGTTGCAGGAAGTGGTTTGCGAATCACAAGCCTAGAGCCAGGTTTATCAGAGAGCGAATTTAGTTTAGTGCGTTTTAATGGCGACCAAGCGAAATACAACCAAATCTACGATGGGACTAATCCACTGCAACCCGAAGATATCGCAGACATCATGCTATGGATAGCTGAGCAACCTAGCCATATCAATATCAATAGCATTGAGGTGATGCCCACGAGTCAAGCATGGGACAATTTTAAAGTGGTCAAACAGAACTGACGTTGTCTCAAGCAAATCCAATTCATTCTACGTAACGAATAATCAGAAATTTAATTCTATAGGAAGGAAATCTATTATGAAGATCGGTGTACCAAAAGAAATTAAAATCCATGAGTACCGCGTAGGTATGACACCCGCGAGTGTGTTAGAAGTCACTAGGCAAGGCCACACGGTTTATATAGAAAAAGGTGCAGGATTAGGGATCCTTTGCGGTGATGACGAGTACGTAAGTGCTGGCGCAACCATTTTAGATACTGCAGAAGAAGTGTTTGCTCAAGCAGATATGATCGTTAAAGTAAAAGAACCGTTAGCTGAAGAGCGCGCCAGACTGCGTCCTGATCAGTTGTTATTCACCTATCTTCACCTAGCTCCAGATATGGCGCAAACAAAAGACCTGATATCAAGTGAATCGGTGTGTATTGCGTATGAAACTATTACTAGCGCAAATGGCGGTCTGCCTTTGCTCGCGCCAATGTCTGAAGTGGCTGGACGTATGTCAATTCAAGCTGGCGCGGCGTGCTTAGAAAAATCCCAAGGCGGTATTGGCTTATTACTTGGTGGCGTAGCCGGTGTTGCCCCGGCTAAGGTGACAATTATTGGTGGTGGTGTTGTGGGCGTAAATGCGGCGCAGATGGCCGTTGGAATGGGGGCAGATACCACAATCTTAGACAATAATGTCGATACCCTGAGACGTGTCGGTGCACAATTTGGCAATGCGGTTAAGACCGTCTATTCCAATCAACACAACCTAGAAGAGTCGGTCCTTAACTCTGATTTAGTTATTGGTGGGGTTTTGATTCCAGGTGCAGCAGCGCCTAAGCTCGTCACTAAAGATATGATCAGCGCTATGAAATCCGGTAGCGCGGTTGTCGATGTGGCGATTGACCAAGGAGGGTGCTTTGAAACGTCAAAGGCTACCACGCATGCAGAGCCAACTTATATCGTTGATGGGGTCGTGCATTACTGTGTGGCAAATATGCCTGGAGCGGTGGCTCGAACTTCGACCTTTGCACTCAACAACGCCACGTTACCTTATATCTTAAAACTAGCTAATCAAGGCTATAAAAAGGCATTATTAACTGACAACCACCTGCTTAATGGATTGAACGTCATTCATGGCAAAGTAACCAACCAAAGCGTTGCGACTAGCCTAGACCTATCGTTTATTCAATATGATAGTGCACTCGCTGTCGCTTAGATGCCTTTTGCTCGTTTGTTTTTGTATAAACGTCTCAACGTAGTTTGAACTTGCCTTTGAATCGCTAGTCTTTGTCGTTTTGGTCGCCGCTTTGAGCATCGCGAGGCAACCAGCGGTCAAATTATGTCGAGGTTCATCAAACGACCCAAAGCGCAACGCTTCTTTTTAAGACAGCGTTGCGCATCTCGTTAAAATGTCGCTGTAGAGTGACCCTTAACTCGTATAGGCTTTTAGGAAGGTGCTTAGTTTGGCTATGCGCCTTGATTTTGTGTATCCATTAGCTTGTATGTGTACATTAGTCTGTTTGTGTATATTCGTTCGTCCAACCACTACTCAATGCTGGAGGTGCCGTTCTCTTGATAAGTTGGCCATACATCTACTTCTATCAATAAATATTATTCTTGCTTATCTATTCTGTTTTGTTGTTTTAAAGCAGGCTGATGAGCAATGATCAGATTATTTTAAAAATGACTATTAGAGGAAAGGGAATCGAATATATAAGCGTAGAACAGTATGCTATTTATGTTCTTATTTGATCAACTTAACAATCAAGCAGTGATGAGTTTAATATATCCAGTGTGATCGTCGTCACATTGGTGTTATGAAAACTATTATTTTTTTGCGATAAAAAAAAGAAAAACATGATCTTGATTCAAATTATAAATTTGACCATTTTTAGTTGATAAATATTTTCCCTATAAGTTTTAATATTTATCTCATTAAAATCAACGACTTGACTGCTCCATGACATTGTTTGTTAAATGTCATGAAAATGAAAGAAATATTAATTATGTTACTTTGAATATTATCATAAATACTATTTCCTTATATGACATAATTTGAATAGCAGTATTTGTCATGGTATAAAATCATCAACCAAGTAGTGTGTTCATTTAAATAAGTTAGTTCTGATAGTATGGTTGTTACAGGGATTCTTAAAAAGTTCAAGGCGATGATTATTTCAATCGCTGCGGTCATTATTTCAATAGGAAGTTGGAATGATACTGAGACTGTTTTGGTCAATACTTACCAAAAAATCAAGGCAACATGGACGAATGAAAATGAGTATTTATTGATTTCAAAGATTACTGTTGGCCATTCATTTGACTACGTGAAGTTACAATCTGGCTTACCTCAAGCGGTTAAATCATCGTCAATTGATAGTCAGGTTCAGTTTAATTACTTTAATTATGGTAAGTTCATGTTGAGTGTGGCTGTAAAAGAGAGTCGAGTTGCAGCTTATTCTATCCAAGCACTAAATACTGATTTTAGTCCGAGCATTCCATATGTGGGTTATAAACTATTTGATGAGTCATTGAAAGATATTATATCGTCACCTGATGATAGCCATTTTGAAAGTGGTAGTTCAAATTACTATATCGATGTCATGGAATTAGGCCGAGATGCTATGTTTCATCAATTAATGGTCGGAATGTACAATTACAATACGGCGCAATCAATAAGTAATGAAACCATACAATTACTGGATCAAGCTTATGTTCTTGGAGATGATGCATCATTTAACCAATATAAAGATAAGCTAAGAGAAAACCAAATTAACACGTTTACAGTATCAGAGCTTCCACGTGATGTGATGTTGGAAATGATGCTAACTAAATTTGAATTCAATACGTATTTCTCTTAATAGGTCATATAATGAAATATCATTTAATTACAGTTGCATTGTTCTCAACATTTGTTTCCTTTGCAAGCGATAACCCATTCTCTAATTTGGATAGAGAAGTCCAGAGTGCGTATCTGTCTAAAGAGGCAGAACAAAAGCAGTTTCAAGAATGGTATAAAGAGCACATGCTGGAATATGCTTCATGGCGTGAAGAGTATATCAAGCGCTGGGATGGCGAGCGGTCACAATCGATAGAAACCTGGGGTGATGCGCAAATTTCAGATAGCCACAGTAAGGTTGTTTATGACGCGAGCAATGCCTCTCGGACAGTGGTCGATTACGAACAAGAAACAGTAACTATTGAAGTGATTGTCGATGACAATGTCGATATGGACGAAATGAAAATCGCGCTGCAACAACAATTAACTGAGTCGCTAAAAACGGACACGGGAATGGACATAAAGTCACTGGCGACTTTGGATGTTAGTGAGGCCTCTGAGCGCTCATTAACCTATGATCCAGATTTTGAGAAGCAAGCGCTGCAAGATATCGTAAGTCAGACGAATTCACAGTTACAACAGATAGATAAAGAGGCAGAGTTACTTGCTGAACAAGCTGGGAGAGAGCTTGACCCCACTATCATTGATGCGCAAAAAACACAGTTGGTTAGCCAGGCAAAAACGCGTATGACGAGCGTCAGTGAGAGCTTTGAAAGCCAGCGGGATCAAGTCGACCCTGTACGAGAGACCACGCCCAAGAAGAAGGTAGTAAGCCTAAAAATTAGGATGCCGAGTGATAGCTTAAAGAAGCGGATTGATCCTTATTTGTCTGATATATATCACCAAAGTGAAGTGTTTAATATTAAACCAGAGCTTGTGTTGGCGATTATGCATTCCGAGTCTAGCTTCAACCCTACTGCTCGCTCGCCCATCCCTGCATTTGGTTTAATGCAGGTGGTAACAACCAGTGCTGGCCATGATGTAAATCGTATTGTGCATAAGGTGGATAAGCCAATGAATGAGGCGGACTTATATAAGCCTAGCTACAACATTCAAGCCGGAACCGGTTATCTAGACATATTAAACACGCGTTACTTGCGTGAGATAGAAGACCCTAAAAGTAGAGAGTACTGTGTGATTGCGGCCTATAATACCGGTGCCGGTAATGTAGCAAAAGCGTTTGGCGAAAGAAGAATAAAAAGTGCAGCAATGAAAATAAATACAATGACGCCAGATCAGGTTTACGACACCTTAATTAATAATTTACCGTATGAAGAGACAATCAACTATTTGAAAAAAGTAACCAAGAGACAAAAAGACTACGCTGCTGAGAGTTAATAATGAAACAGTTAATAATAATATTGTCTGTGATGATATCTTGTCATACCACAGCAGGAATTGTTACGCCCAAAGATAATAGTGAAAGCATTTATAGTCTAGGTATTGGTTCGGATCAAATTAGGGCTGAAAAAAGTGCATTAGCGGCGCTCGCCCAAAGAATGTCGTCACAAATACAAGTGACGACAGAATCATTGTCAGAGTTTAACAATGGCGAGATAAATGAAATTTTTATAGAGACGTCGTTACTTAAGACCGACTCAGTACCATTTCCCCCGTACAATATTAAAGACAACACATATGTTGATGGTCAATCAAGCGTTACGATCAGTATTAATCGAACAGTGATGTCTGCATTTTACATAAATAAAATTATTGCAGGTTTGTCAGAAGCAAAAATTGAGCTTGAAGCGATTCGGAACCAAACACCACTAGACTCGATTCGAACTCTATTATCGCTAGAAAAGAAGCTCGATACGGTTCAGGTTATGCACAGTATTCTTATTGGACTAGAGCAGAAAAAGGAACTCAACGCCCAATCTAAACAATGGATGAATGACTACATCCAAATAAATAGAGAGGTCAAGGTATTAATATCTTTAGGTGGTTGGACGGTTGTTAATAATATGAGTGGCCAGCGAATTGCGTCAATATTGTCTGACTCATTACGTCAAAAGGGTTTGGCAACTGAAGGCGAAGTCGATTATCAGTTTTTTGTATCAGTAAAGCGTCAGAATGCAAAGAGAAATAACAAATTCTTAATTAAAGAAGATGTAAAGATTGAGTTGCGACAAAAGGGTCAACACCAATCAATTTTTACGAAACACTATAACTATATAAGTCCACCATCTGATTCACTTCAATCGGCAGAGGATGCTACGCATCAGTTGTTATTGAATGATGTCGGTGAGGACATTTTGATTGATATACTCGGAGTATAAATTGTGAAAATTAAACTGTTATCGTTAGTGATGGGTTCGGTCATGCTTACTGGCTGTATGTCAACTCAGGTAGGTGTTTGGGACGACCGTGAAGAGTTGCTCACTAATATTGATTCACAATGTCAGGAACATACTCAAGACTTTACGAAGTATTCGCCTTCTTTTGATACTGCTTCAATGGCAATACTGACGGTGGCGCAGCGTCAATGTGAGGTGACAGGGAAGTACCAAGAAATACGTAAAAATCATAAAGATGTAGAGCAGTTTTTCGCTATCCATGCAGATAAGTCTAAGGAGGAGATTATTGTTCTTCTGGACCAAGATCCAAAGCTAAAGAAAAAATATGACGAATATACCAAAGCCCAGGGTGACATTTTTAGTGCTAACTTAGACCTCGCGGTGAATTTAGGTGTTCAATCGGTAACCGTCGCTCAGGTCTATGCCGAAAATGCGGTACCAATTGCTCAAGCAGAAGCGATCAAAATGGTGACAGGGGCTATTGACCCAGAAGAGCATCCAATTGGGTTCGTTTATGATGAGATGAAAACGCGTGTTTCCTTGATTAGCGAAAGCAACGGCCTAATCAGTGCCGAGCAAGCCTTTATTAAAGAGATGGAGGAAGCCGATAAAGCCATTCAAGCCCGTGTGGAGCGAAACAATGATGCGTCGTAGTGTTTTGACTCTCAGTGTATTGTCTGCCTTGACTCTTGTAGGTTGCCAATCGACAGAAAGGGCAGAAAGTCGCTTACAAACCGCGACACAAAATGGGGCATCTGGCTATGAATATGGCAAGGCGCCAGAAGCATTTAAAGACAACGATATCGAGTTACCAGCGTATTACAGTACCCGTGGTTTGGATAAATGTACTTTTGAAGTCAACAGTGAGCATCCTGACTGTCCATTGAGTAAGAAAGTACTGCGTTTGTATATGAGCGATCCTATTACAGCTGATACTGAAAATCCGAATGACTGGTTGTCGTCGGTTCGAGCTTATGATGGGCGTAAGTTATTAAATCAATTTGAAAACCAATTGGTTGGATTAAATCGATTTCGTATTGTGACCGGTGATGACCGTTCGGTTTCATTCCTTGGCGATTCTATCCAAGGAATGTCTGACAGTGAGCTGGCAAGCCGCATGAAAAATGGCGTGCTTCACCCGGATTACGCCATGACTATCGATTCGGTGAAAACCGGCGAGCTCGTGACTGGTGGTTCAACCAACCTTGTCGACCTTAGTCTCGATTTTACTGTCGGGTTTGTTGACCCTTATACCAAAGAAAAAATCAGCTATCCAAATGTCGGTAAGATAAAGGTTCGTACTGGTGATGTTAAGTCGCTAGACGAAATGAAATTCTGGATGCAATCTGGGAAAATAGAAGGCGGGTTTGATATCTATGACGCTAATGCGGTATCTGCGGTACTAAACGATATGTCGACACGTGGCTTTGGCATTGCCTTGAGCCGTATGTTGTCTGAGATGCCCGCGACGGCGCAAGTGATCGGTATTCGTGGCGACAGGATCTCGTTAGATCGTGGGCAAAACGCAGGTATTTTGCCAGATGAAACCATGGTCGTGTTTGAATATAGCCTTGGCTTTGCTGAGCCGGTTGGCGTTGCACGGGTTAACCCTAGTGATATCGAGTCGCAAGGACGAATCGTACGTTGGAAGGATTCAAAAGATGCCAAGCGTATCAAACAGGAAGCAGATGGTAATATCTATCGCCCAGCGCGAGATGCGAAGCTTTTTGCAGTGAGTGTGGGCACACCACAAGGGTTCCTCGAACATAGAATCTCAGCGAGTGGGACATTGTAATGATGATATTAAGATTGGCGCTATCTAGCGCCATCTTTTTGTCTATGAACGCCACTGCCAGTGAATTCATATTTCAAAAAGACCACGCCGAATTGGTTTATTCATCTTGCGTCTATGGGCGGGGTGCATCCGTTATTGAGCGCGCACAGGTACAGGCAAACACCCAAGCTGTCGAGGCATATCGAACGGCGTATGCAGCATTAACCAGCAGGCAAGTAAAAGAATACGAGGCACAACTGTGGGACGTCGCTGGGTTTGAGCAAGCCCATGGTAATGGCGAGTTCACCGTAACGCTGGGTGAAAGTTTCTTGCAAGGCAGTGAAAGCTGCGTTTCAGCAGTGCTACCACTTAACAATACGTCAGACCATGGCGAGAATTGGATCTGGCATGACGAAGCGCTTGAGGCCAGCTTCAGAATAGAAGCAGTTGGGCATGCCTCAAGCTCTATGACCGCTATTCACACTGCACAAAATAATGCCTTTGAGCTGGCGGTGATGCAGGCAATCAGTCAACTTGTCGTTGATGCTCAGCCTTATCAAAGTCTTGCACGAGCCCATCAAGCGTTCATTAAAGATTGGACATTGCTCGATCAAATTAATCATACCGGCAAAACCGATAATGCCGACCAAATTACGGTTTTGATGAATGTCGATATTGACGTGGTTGCTTTAAAACAGTTCATCGATGACGACTATTATCTTGCTGGTAAACCAAGATTCTTTATTTACGCAGAGAGTGACCAAGTCACTTCATCACTGGCTACGATGATAAGTGAGCTTGGCTATATTACCAGTTTAAGAGCAGACAACGCTGACATCATAATAAAAGCAAGCTCTAAGCTTATTCCCCTAGAAGATACCGCCCAGTTATCACTCAACATGCAGCTGCTTGATAGGTTGTCTCAGCAACTCTCGCATTGGGCCAATGTGCCGCAAATGATTACCTTACCAAACAGTGATGTGGTGGAGTCTAGGCTTGTTGCGGTAAACCTTGAATTAGCACAAGACGAGATTGCGGTAAGTGTCGAGCAAGCGTTGCAACACATCACGACGCTAGGCGGCAAGGTGGTCACAATTGACATGCCAGCTTTAACACCTGCTAAGTTGGCAGGCTTGACCGAATGGCTGCGCTCAGAGTCGTTATTTAGTGAAGCAACGGTTATGAACCAGCAAGACAAGGTTCAAGTTGAATTTAGAACCTTATTAGATACTCAGTTATTGGCCCAAACCTATGTTCCACGAATTGAGCAAGCGATAGACCGTGGTCTATCGATGTCTTCCATCTCAAACAATAAATTGATTTTGAAATAAGGGTACACCATGCAACGTCGATCTAAGTCATTTTCCCAAACACTGCTCACCTTGGTTATGACGTCTTTAACGGTAACCGTAACGGTTGCCCATGCCAATGAGCAAAAGCAATTAGGAGATTGGGTACATTCGCCTTCCGTTGATGATGGATTAGCAGCGGTAGGTTGTGCCTCGTCATCAGGAAACTTTAGTCTGGATAAAAAAAGAGCGGAGAGCCAAGCAAGAACCAGCCTGATTCAATCAATTAATATGAAGGCAACCAATATGGATCGCCATGCCACGGTATTGGTTAGCAATACCGATGGAACCTCGGTTGGCGAGACGTTTGAATCGGTAAGTAAACAAATATCACAAGTGAGGTTAAGACATTCTCAGATCGTTAAACTCGACGTTGGCGAGATCTTTGGCCAGCGTCAAGTCTGTGCGATGGCGGTTCTTGATAGCGCGACGTTAGCCACTTATTTTGATGACCTTGTGGCGAGCACTGGTGCACAGATAGATCCTAATGACCAAGAAGCCATGTACGAAGAGTTTAAAACGCAAAAGGCAATGAATGACTTAGAAAGTGAGTTGAAACGCCTCACTCAATAGCCTTGAGCATTTTGATGATTACCCAGACACAGGTGCTCCTTCCTTCGCTATATCTCGAGGTGATTGGATTACGTGTTACGACTCGGCATGACAGTATCGCCAAGTACGACAGTAGAAAGCGACTTCCAGCACCTATCTCCATTCCTCCTAAAATAAGATTTCACTATGGATTATCTTGAATATCTAAAAAGCCTTTACCAAACATTCTCTGAGACGGAGAAGCATTTCTTTCAGATTGCAGCAACCATCATCTCGTTTTGTCTCATCCCATGGTTGGTACGCGCCACGTTAACTCGCGGTCTTGATTTTAAATTGAATCGAGTTAAAAAAACCTATGAAGTGAGATTTATTCATCGTTCTCAGTACTTCGTTGGCTTTGTCTTTTCCATTTTTTGGTTCCGTTATTTTGGTGTGCAAGGGTGGTATAGCAAGCTAGCTGAAGTCGGGGTTATCTTATTCGCAGTGCTCATGATGCACTCAGTACTTGATTTTTTAGAGGCCAAGATTACCGACAAGGATGAGCTGACTAATATACCCATTAAGCCGTTTGCGGAACTGATTAAGCTCACAAGCTCAGCGTTGATGATTATTATGATGCTGGCTATTTTACTGGAAATCCCGCCGATGGCTTTTGTGAGTAGTATTGGTGCGATGTCTGCGGTGTTGTTACTTGTTTTTAAAGACAGCATCTTAGGGATGGTCACAGCGGTTAAAATCAACATACATCGTTTAGTTCGTAAAGGGGATTGGATCGAAGTAGAACGGTACGACGCTGATGGCGTTATTAAAGACATCACCTTAAGTGTTATTACCGTTGAAAACTGGGACAAAACTACCTCTATAATACCCACTTATGAGATCTTGAATGTTGGGTTAAAAAACTGGCGAAGCATGACCACACAGGGGCGTCGCATAAAAAGGTCAATCTCATTAGACATCAGCAGCATTAAGTTCTTGACGATGGATAAGGTTAATCAGTTGGCTCACGTACCACTGATTAGCACTCAGATCCAACAACTTTGTGAAAGCCATAGACTCAAAGAAATGGGTGATAATATTGACAAACGGTGCATAACAAACGCAGGGTTGTTCCGCTTGTACGTCGAGGCCTACCTTAAGTCTCGCACTGACATTAATGATCAACACACCATGATTGTTCGTCAGCAAAGTGCAACCGCGAAAGGGGTGCCCATTGAGATTTATTGTTTTACGCGAAATACTGATTGGAATCACTTTGAAGAGGTCCAGTCGGAGATATTTGAGCATCTCTATTCAATTTTATACTTGTTTGATCTAAGAGCGTTCCAAGACGTGATGTATCTTGAACCCTCACTAAGCCACATGTCGCAAAAGGCTTCCTAGTGAAACTACAACGGCTCAGGTCGCGACTACTCAAGAAGTTACCGCTCATAGCGACTAACAATTAACAGTTCAAACAGATCAGCCCATCCGCTGTCCCCTCTGAGGTCTGACTAGTCATTAACTTTGCCCGCGCTCATTGAAGTGACAGAAAGAGATAGGGTAGAGTGCAACGCTGTGCAGTACAATTATGCTGGTGGTTGCTATTTAAGCAACTCATCAGCGAAACGAATATCAATCTTAAGCCAATCACGAGATCATCGACTAATGAGCAAGACCTTTCACCATCCCGTACAAATTTATTATGAAGATACGGATCACTCCGGGGTGGTTTATCATCCTAATTTTCTAAAGTACTTTGAGCGTGCCCGCGAGCATGTGCTTGGCAGTGATAAGCTGGCAGAGCTTTGGAATAACCATGGTTTAGGTTTTGCGGTTTATAAAGCGAATATGACCTTTCAAGATGGCGTAGAGTTTGCGGAAATATGTGACATTCGCACCTCGTTTGAGTTGGATGGAAAGTACAAAACCTTATGGCGGCAGGAAGTTTGGCGTAAGGGCGCGACTAAGCCTGCTGTCATCGGCGATATTGAAATGGTGTGCCTTGATAAAGAAAAACGCCTGCAACCGGTACCGGATGATATTTTGACGGCAATGTTTCAGTAGTGCGGTAACCTTATTTCATGGGTATACCGTCGAAGCATATAGCCGTGAAACTCCAATCCTTACATCTCCCTGAAACGATGCGTCTGGCTAGGCGCTAGGTAGCGCTCTATAGTGAGCGCTTTACCTGTTTTAGCTTCGCATATTTTATGCTTGATTTAAGTTTTCTTGCTCCAGGTTGGTTAGGGTAAAGGTATTCATCTCTAGTAAAATTTCACCTTTGCTCCCTCCCACCGTCAGAGCAAAGCGATAATCACTATCCAGACGTCCAAGAATACTTTGCCAATGTGATGTAGATGAAAGCAAAGTTACTGTATCTACTGTATCTACTGTATCTACTGTATCGGGATCTTTTGTTGTTCTTCTCTCGGTGGTCACCCAACTGTTGGTTGATGACTGCTCTGCTTGTGAACCCTCTGTTTGAGAATGGTCATCGCCAATAAATATAATTGGAAGCTGGCGGTATATTTCGAAATGACGTTCTTTTTTTTGAGGGCCTTGAGTCTCATTAAGCGTTAAGTGTTGTCGTTGTTGGTTTGAAAAATCAAAATAGAAACGCTTTAATGAAGTAGCGAGTCCTTTCCCCGTTGCCTTGATGTACGATTCTTTTAGTGCCCACACATCAAAAAAACGCTCGCGTTGTGCGTTTTCTTCCAGTCTCATCAGTTCCTGAACTTCACTATTTGCAAAGTAGTGACTCATGATTGAATAAATGTCGGTTCCTTGTCTTGCGTGCTCTATATCCACACCTAACGTATGTTCTCTATGATGACTTTGTAAAACGCCGATCAATAAGTGGTCTTTGCTATGGCTTAGGTTGAAGTCCAGGCCGGTTTGTTGCTTTTGCTTCGAGCATAACCGCGGCTTGCCTTTATCTCCGTATTCAAAACGCCATTGTGCCGGCTTAATATCAGAATATTGAGACAATATGACACGTAAAAAACCTCGCACAAAGAGCGCTTGAACTTGAGAGTCTTGCTTTCGGTAGCGGTTGACCTTGTGCAATTCTTCATCGCTTAACCACGACGTTATTACACTGGTAAGCTCAGCTTCTGTTGGCAAGTCGCGAAGAGGGCAGAGCCATAATATGACCTTTAAACGACCATCCAAATAATTACTCCTCATTGTATAGTTATGTATTTAAAACCCTCGAATCATACCCGCTATATAGCAATGAATCTATCGACATTTTTGAGCTGATTAATGTCATAAAACTAGCGTAGTATAGCATTTTGGCTTGCAAGGATTATTTTGACATATCTTGCTGTTTGCCCTTATTTATCAGGGTTGAAATTACAAAACTTATGAAAATGATAGCTAGATCGCATTTTGTCACAATCTTGCATAAAATTATTGAGTAATTACTCTAATCTCTTTTTAATCAGTGCTTTAGTGTGAGTATTTGTGCATTAATCGTGTTTTTGTCTTTCTTCAACTGGTCTGAAGAGATGGTCATGAACGGTATGAGCATTGTATCAAAAAGCCGTGTCCGGTAGCCTGCTCAACCATGACAGATACTTAATCATTTTTATCGCGACGTCACGAGCCAAGCTTGGTCGTATTTTAAGCAGGATTTAATGAGCATCGCCCCAGTTAGCCAGCGCAGACGTTGCGCATGAACCATCACCTCACTAAGTGCAATAAATTGCATTTTATAGGTCGAATTTCACCCTGGTTGCCAATAGCTAGCAACCTAAATTTTCGGCTGCGCTTTTTAAAATCTACAACAGATTTTTCTTCCCTATACCCAAAAGCCCAGCATCAAAACATGACATCACCCTCTGTGATTTCCAGTGGAGACTCATAATGAGCCAACCCGATACAAATACACCCGAATCAGTAGACGATACTCGACTGAATAAACGCCTCAAAGATATGCCAATTGCGATTGTTGGTATGGCAAGCATGTTTGCCAACTCTCGCTACTTGAACAAATTTTGGGATTTGATCAGCGAAAAAATTGATGCGATTACTGAAGTTCCGGACACACACTGGCGTCCAGAGGATTACTACGATTCAGATAGAACAACACCCGACAAATCGTATTGTAAGCGTGGTGGTTTTATTCCAGAGGTTGATTTCAACCCAATGGAGTTTGGTTTACCGCCAAATATCCTAGAGCTGACTGATACATCACAACTGCTATCGCTGATTGTTGCGAAAGAAGTGCTCGAAGACGCGAAACTGCCTGAAGGCTATGACCGCGACAAGATCGGTATTACGCTTGGCGTGGGTGGTGGTCAAAAGATCGCTCAAAGCCTAAACGCTCGTTTGCAATACCCAGTGCTGAAGAAAGTCTTCAAGAGCAGTGGTATTAGCGACGAAGACAGCGAAATGATGATTAAGAAATTCCAAGACCAATACATTCACTGGGAAGAAAACTCATTCCCAGGCTCGTTGGGCAATGTGATTTCTGGTCGTATCGCTAACCGTTTCGATCTTGGCGGCATTAACTGCGTCGTGGACGCGGCGTGTGCGGGTTCACTAGCAGCAATGCGCATGGCATTGAGTGAGCTGGTGGAAGGGCGTAGTGAAATGATGATTACTGGTGGTGTGTGTACTGATAACTCACCAACTATGTACATGAGCTTCTCTAAGACACCAGCGTTTACCACCAATGAAACCATTCAACCTTTTGATATCGATTCGAAAGGGATGATGATTGGCGAAGGTATTGGTATGGTTGCGCTAAAGCGTCTTGAAGATGCTGAGCGTGATGGTGATAGAATCTACTCTGTGATTAAAGGGGTAGGTTCATCTTCTGATGGTAAGTTTAAGAGTATTTATGCGCCTCGCCCTGAAGGTCAAGCCAAAGCCCTGAAACGTGCCTACGATGATGCTGGTTTTGCTCCGCATACACTTGGGTTACTAGAAGCGCACGGTACGGGTACTGCTGCGGGCGACGTGGCTGAATTTGGTGGTTTAAATTCAGTATTCAGTGAAGACAACGAGCAAAAGCAGCACATTGCATTGGGGTCGGTGAAATCTCAGATCGGTCATACTAAATCAACCGCGGGTACCGCTGGATTGATTAAAGCGGCATTGGCGCTACACCATAAGGTATTGCCTGCCACTATCAATGTCTCTAGCCCGAATCCTAAGCTCGATATCGAAAACTCACCGTTTTATCTCAATACTCAAACGCGTCCTTGGATGCGTCGAGTGGACGGTACACCGCGTCGTGCGGGTATCAGCTCATTCGGCTTTGGTGGAACGAACTTCCACGTGGTATTAGAAGAATATACCCAAGAGCATGCACGTGGCGATCAGTACCGTCAGCGTCAAGTACCACAAACCTTATTGTTCAGTGCAGCGACTCGCGCCGCGCTCATCGCTGACCTTAAGCAAATTGCTAGCAATGTTAGCGACAATAAGATTGAGTTGACTGCGCTGGCCGAGCAACATGGACTGCGCGAATTAGACGCATCCCATGCTCGTTTGGGCTTAGTGGTGACAGACCACGCTGACTTGCAAGCTCAGTTAGCAAAAGTTATCGCAATGATGGACAGCCAAGACAAGCCATATTGGCAGCTCCCTAACGGTACAAGCTACCGTGAGTCAGCGCTGATTGCGAAGAAGGGCACGGCTAAGGTTGCTGCGCTGTTTGCTGGCCAAGGTTCACAGTACCTCAACATGGGGCGCGAACTGGCTTGCCACTACCCAGAAATGCGCCAACAATTAGCGAAAGCCGATCAAGTATTTGGTCAGCATAAAAAAACCGCGCTATCCCAGGTTCTTTTCCCTATTCCAACGTTCACTGCAGACGCAGAGAAAGCACAGCAATCGGTATTAACCAATACCGCCAACGCGCAAAGTGCTATTGGCACCTTGTCTATGGGTCAGTTCGACATTATGACTCAAGCTGGATTTAAAGCGGACATGGTTGCAGGTCACAGCTTTGGTGAATTGAGTGCCTTGTGTGCATCTGGTGTGATTTCGCAAGATGATTACTACCAACTTGCGTTTGCTCGTGGCGATGCCATGGCAGCAACGCCAGAGCAAGGCGACAGCGGCACCATGTACGCGGTTATTCTGGATGCTGACAAGCTTGCTGTCGTTGAAGCGTGCATTGGTGCGTTCGAGGGGGTAAGCATTGCGAACTACAATGCGCCAACTCAATTGGTTATTGCTGGCCCAACCGATGCCGCACAACAAGCTGCAGCAGCGCTGACAGAACAAGGTTTTAAAGCCATTGCATTGCCAGTATCGGGTGCATTCCATACGCCATTAGTGGCCCACGCGCAAAAACCGTTCGCTACCGCTATTGATAAAGCCACGTTCAGCGCACCAACCGTGCCGTTGTACGCGAATGCAACGGGCAAACTTCACGGCAAAGATGGCAAAGCCATTAAGAAAGCCTTCAAACAGCATATGCTGCAGTCGGTTCGCTTTAGTGAGCAGCTTGAAGCAATGTATGAAGCAGGCGCACGCGTCTTTGTTGAGTTTGGACCTAAAAATATCCTTCAGAAGTTGGTAGAGAAAACACTGGCAGATAAGAGCGAAGCGCTTTGCACTATCAGTATCAACCCAAGCCCTAAAGGTGACAGCGACCAACAGTTACGTTTGGCTGCCGTCCAGCTTTGTGTTGCGGGTGTCTCTCTTAACAATATTGATCCGTACCAAGCGCCAATTGCCGCGCCTGCCAAGCCATCGCCGATGAACATCAAGCTTAATGCAACGAATTACATCAGCCCGTCCACTCGTAACAAGATGGACAAGTCTTTAGCGACGGGTAGCGTAACGGCAAAAACGGAAATCGTTGAAGTAAAAGTCGAAGTTGAAGTTGAAAAGATTGTGGAAAAAGAAGTGATTAAAACAGAATACGTGGAAGTGCCTGTCACCGTTGCGGCTGAGCAAGCTTCCGCACAGAGCGCAACGATAGCTCGGCCTGTCGCAGCCCAAGTTAAGCAAGCGGTCTCGGTCGATGAGTCTTCGCTACAATCTTTCTTCAACGCTCAGCAGCAAGCGGCCGAAGTACATCAACAGTTCTTGGCGATTCCTCAGCAATACGGGGATACGTTCAATACCTTAATGTCAGAGCAAGCAAAAATGGCCACGGCTGGTGTTGCTATCCCAGACAGCTTGCAGCGTTCGATGGAAATGTTCCATCAACATCAAGCGCAAACACTTCAAGCGCACGCACAATACTTACAGCAGCAATCCAACAGCAACACGTCTGCATTGACGATGCTAACAGGACAAGCCGCGACGCAAGTAGCACCAGTTGTGGCTCCTGTTATCGTGACTCAGCAAGCACCAGCGCCTGTCGCTCAGGCTTCTGTAACCCAAGTTCCTGTAACCCAAGCGGCTGCATCTCATGAACCTGTTTCTCATGAACCAGTCGCAGCGCCCGTCACTCAAGCCGTGGCACCGACTCAAGTTACGCCACAACGTCAAGCACCGGTCGCGCAAGCACACGCTGCGAAACCAGCACCAGTAGTAGTGGCGCCAATTGCACCTGCTCCAGTGGTCTCTGTACCTGTCACTTCTGCACCAGTCGCGACAGCGGACGCAGAAAAAGTAATGTTAGACGTGGTAGCGGAGAAAACCGGTTACCCAACTGAGATGCTTGATCTAGACATGGATATGGAAGCGGACCTTGGTATTGATTCTATCAAGCGCGTGGAAATTCTAGGGACCGTGCAAGATGAAATGCCAAACCTTCCAGAGCTAAACCCAGAAGATTTAGCAGAGTGTCGCACACTCGGTGAGATTGTTGTTTACATGAACAGCAAGATGCCAGCGGTGGTTAACGCGCCAGTATCAGCACCTAACACAGCTCCTAACACCGCAACGAATGGTCTTGATGCTAAGGTCGTTCAGCAAACCATGTTAGAAGTGGTCGCCGAGAAGACAGGCTACCCAACTGAGATGCTCGATCTAGAAATGGATATGGAAGCGGACCTTGGTATCGACTCTATCAAGCGCGTAGAAATTCTAGGTACCGTGCAGGACGAATTACCAACGTTACCAGAGCTAAACCCAGAAGATTTGGCAGAGTGTCGTACTCTGGGTGAAATCGTCGATTACATGAACAGCAAATTACCAGCCGATTCTGCGCCAGCTGCTGCTCAACCTTCTGTGAACGTCGCGCCAGTATCCAATGGCTTAGACGCGACGGTTGTTCAGCAAACCATGCTCAATGTGGTGGCAGAAAAAACAGGCTACCCAACAGAAATGCTCGACCTTGCCATGGATATGGAAGCGGATCTAGGCATTGATTCAATTAAGCGTGTAGAGATCCTTGGTACGGTTCAAGATGAACTGCCAACGTTGCCAGAGCTAAATCCTGAAGATCTTGCAGAGTGTCGTACGCTAGGTGAAATTGTTGATTACATGAATAGCAAACTGAGTGTGAGCCCAGCTCAAGCGGTTGAAGCGGCCCCTGTAGCGGGTGGTCTCAATGCGACTCAAGTTCAAGCAACGATGCTGAGTGTGGTGGCAGAAAAAACCGGCTACCCAACAGAAATGTTAGATCTCGCGATGGATATGGAAGCCGACCTTGGTATCGACTCTATTAAACGAGTTGAAATCTTGGGGACGGTTCAAGACGAGCTACCAACGTTGCCAGAACTTAACCCTGAAGATTTAGCCGAGTGTCGTACTCTGGGTGAAATCGTCGATTACATGAACAGCAAGCTGAGCTCGGATACGGCCCAAGCTACGGAAGCTGCGCCAGTTGCTGCTGGAAACAGTCTTAACGCGGAACATGTTCAAGCGACAATGCTTGAAGTGGTGGCGGACAAGACGGGTTACCCAGCAGAGATGCTAGATTTAGCCATGGATATGGAAGCCGACCTAGGTATTGATTCGATTAAACGCGTCGAGATCTTAGGAACCGTTCAAGATCAATTGCCAAATCTACCTGAGCTTAACCCTGAAGATTTAGCCGAGTGCCGTACACTGGGTGAAATCGTGACTTACATGCAAAGCAAGCTTTCGGCAACGAATGAAGTGACCGCTACGGTGACTGAAACGGCGACGCCAATCGTTGCAGCTGTTGCAACAGAATTGCCTCCACACAGCGAGGTGGCGCTAAAAAAGTTACCAGCGGCCGATAAACTGGTCGATTGCTTCTCTAAAGACGCGTGTGTTGTGATTACAGATGATGGTCACAATGCGGGTGTGTTGGCGGAAAAACTGACGGCGAATGGTATTGAAGTCGCGGTAGTACGCAGCCCAATGTCGGCGGCATCACCACTTAATTCAGAAGTCGCGAGCTATACACTTGCCAGTGTCGATGATTCTGGTGTGAGCGCGGTGATCAGCGATATCGAAGCTGAGCTTAAAAAATCAAACAAGGTGATTGCGGGTTTCGTTCACTTGCAAGTGGCAGCGAGCACAGAAAGTGACGCATCAGCCATTAACCTTAACTCGGATGCGAAAGCGTCACTGACTGTCGCGTTCTTGTTTGCCAAGCATCTAAAAACGCAGTTGAACACAGCGACAGGTCGTAGTGCGTTCTTTACACTCAGCCGTATCGATGGTGGCTTCGGTTACCTAGATAGCGAGCAGTTAAAAGGCGCGGAGCTAAACCAAGCAGCGCTGTCTGGTCTCACTAAAACGCTAAGTCATGAATGGCCGAACGTATTTTGTCGCGCACTGGATGCCGCGTCAGCGCTAGACGCTCGTCACTTAGGCGATGCTATTACCGCTGAGCTGTTTGATATCAATACAGATACCGTTGAAATTGGTCTCGGTGAAGCCACTGCTAAAGAATCAGGGCGTGCAACGTTAGTTGCTGCAACACCTGGTTCGGCATTGACTAAAAATACCGCAGCCCAGTTAACAAAGAGCGATAAAGTGCTGGTTACGGGTGGCGCGAAAGGGGTGACCTTTGAATGTGCACTAACATTGGCAAAACAATGCCAATCGCATTTCATCCTAGCGGGTCGTAGTCAACACATTACGCCTGATGAACTACCACAATGGGCGCAAGGCAAACAGCCAAACGAACTTAAGCCTGCGGCGATTGCTCACCTGCAAAGCACGGGTGACAAGCCAACGCCTAAGAAAGTGGATGCGTTGTTAAAGCCAGTATTGAGCAGCCTTGAAATCAATGCCGCATTGCTCGCCTTCAGTGAAGTGGGAGCAAGTGCTGAGTACCTAAGCCTTGATGTTTCAAACCGCGAATCAGTGGCAAAAACACTGGCGGGCATTAACGACATTACTGGCTTGATTCATGGTGCTGGCGTATTGGCTGATAAGCATATTCAAGACAAAACACTCGATGAACTGAATATGGTTTACGGCACGAAAGTCGGTGGACTTGAAGCCGTGCTGAATGGTCTTGATAGCAGCAAACTTAAGCTTATCGCGATGTTCTCATCAGCGGCAGGTTTCTACGGCAATACGGGACAAAGCGACTACGCGATGTCTAATGAGATTTTGAACAAAGCCGCGCTGCAACTTTCTGCGCGTCACCCTGAAGCAAAAGTGATGAGCTTTAACTGGGGACCATGGGATGGTGGCATGGTGAATGCCGCATTGAAGAAAATGTTCAATGATCGTGGTGTCTACGTTATTCCTCTACAAGCCGGCGCTGAATTGTTCAGTACTCAACTGCTAAGCGAAACAGGCATTCAACTGCTTGTGGGAACGAGCATGCAAGGTTCTGACAACAAGGAAGCCGCTGTAAAAAAGCTTAATGCGGAGTCTGTGCATCTTGCAAAGAGTCCGCTAACTACAACGATCACTGTGACACGTATTCTTGAACCAAAGGCCCTGCCTTTTATTCAAGACCACTGCATTGCCGGTAACCCTGTGTTGCCGACAGTGTGTGCCATTCAATGGATGCGTGAAACGGCGCAGCAACAGTTAGGTGTGAGCGTTAGCGTTCACAACTACAAGCTGCTGAAAGGGGTCATATTTGATACTGATGAAGCACAAGAGCTAACAGTGACATTGTCACCTTTGGCGAAGTCTGCGGGTCGAATTAAAGCAATGATTCATTGCCAAGGTCGTCCTCAGTATCAAGCGGAGCTACAAGTTGCCGACGTGCAATGTTCATCGGATGTGCCGAGCGCGTTAACGAAGCAATTTAAGGCAAATGAAGCAGGAAGCGTTGCGACGCAAGCGTCACTGTACAGCGATGGAACCTTGTTCCACGGCCCGAGATTGCAAGGCATCACGACAATAGAACGTTTTGATGACTCAAGTTTACTTGCGCAGTGCCAATTGCCAATCATTGCCGACCGTGATTGTGGTGCGTTTGTCGCGAAAAATGGTTTTGCGGATAGCCAACCCTTTACGGAAGACTACTTACTGCAAGCGATGTTAGTTTGGGCTCGCATGAAATATGGCGCGGCAAGTTTGCCATCGGCAATCGGTGATTTTATTTGCTATCAGCCTTTGCAGGCCGGAGATAAAGGGTGGATAGCGCTGGATGTGATTAAGAGCACAGCTCGTTCACTTCAAGCGAATATCTCACTTTACCATCAAGATGGTCGCGTGAGCGCGGTGATGAAAGGGGCAAAAGTGACGATCAGTAAGAGCCTTAATGATGCGTTTCTCGCCAACTCACCGGTTGCAACATTGGCAACAGAAACGTTGGCAACAGACAAATTGAAAGCAGAAAAGGAGCCATTGTCATAATGACGGTTCCTTCTAATCAAGCGATGCCTTTGCGCATCGCTCTTTTGGCTCAGCCAGCGTTTGCTGCTGAGCTTTCTGCCGACTTATCACCTCTGTTAGCCAGCGTTGAGAAAATCACGATTGGCGATGATTTTAATTCTGCCTTAAACCTTGCCATTGATGCTGTTAATCAAGGGCACTTGGTAGAATTTACCGCCGATCCCGCTGAGACGTTATCCTCTGGTCATCTTGTTACTGGCGCACCAGCACGTATCTGGATGTTGAGCGCACTCACCGCAGCAAAAAATAAGGTCCATCCGCATGCTTATCTAGCAGGAATGGCCGCTGAGCAGCCCTCGGATAACGTTAATACGGCGAGTGAAGCGCACAGTATCGACCGTGCACTTGCGCATGCCAAGCGTTCGAACGGCGATGTTAGCCAGAAAATTTCAACGTCCGCCGTGACGTCTGAAGAGAAGTTCTCTGCGTTGTTGTCTTTGATTCAATCAATCTCAGGCCGCACATTAGCGAACGGCTATTGGTTTACTGAGCCTCATAAAGCACGCGTAGCAACGTTGACCTTTATGGATGACGCGAGTATTAATAGCTCTGGCTCAGTATCGACCAGCCTAGTCCTTACTCAAGCGACCGGTTTACAACCATCCAAGTCGTTGCTATCTGCGACGCGATTGATGTTTGTCGTGTCGGGCACGACCCAAGCCGAGTTAATCGCACGCTTAACGCAGTTGAATGATGATCTTGTCAGTGCCCGTGACTCCGATCATGACGTACTCGCACTGACTACGTTGATGCACCGCAACCTCACGCAGTTTGAGTCTCAATCACCGCCTGTTAATTCACAGGCCAATATCGTGATTCAAGCGGCATCGCTTGAGGCGGCCTTACAAGAAATTAACGCGCTACAGCAAGCGTTGCCGAAAGTGATGGCCGATAACAGTCATTACAAAACCCCAGCGGGTAGTGGCTTTTCTCCAGCACCGACCAGCCAAGGTGGCGTAACGTTTGTTTACCCTGGTGTCGGTACGGTCTATCCGGGCATGTTGCGTGAGTTTCATCAGTATTTTCCATCGCTTTATGCACGGCTAGAGCGTGAAGGCAACCTGGCCGATATGCTGCAAGCGGAAAAAACGTATTCAGATGACGCACAAGAGATGTCACTCAGTGAGCTGGCGATTGCAGGCGTGGGCAGCAGTTATCTACTGACGCAACTGCTTTGTGATGAGTTCGCTGTGAAGCCAGACTTTGCGCTGGGCTATTCCAAGGGTGAAGCCTCGATGTGGGCCAGCCTTAATGTTTGGAAGAACCCTCATGCGTTGATTGAAATGACGCAAACCAGTCCTATTTTTACCACCGCTATTTCAGGCAAGCTCACGGCGGTTCGTGAAGACTGGAACCTGACTGAGACGGATGATATCCGTTGGAACAGTTTTGTGGTTCGCAGTGACGCGGCATCGATTGAGGCGCTGTTAGCCGAATTCCCAAGGGCTTACTTAGCGATTGTTCAGGGTGATACGTGCGTCTTAGCTGGTTGCGAGGAAAGCTGTCGCGCTTTACTTAAAAAATTGGGTAAACGCGGCATCGCAGCCAATCGAGTGACGGCGATGCACACCACACCCGCGCTGAGTCAACATCAGCAAGTTCGTGAGTTTTACACGCAGCCGTTGTTTGATGTATTGCCGCAACATATTCGGTTCATCAGCGCAGCGGGCAATCAACCCGTCAATATAGACAGTGACAGTATTGCACGCGCCATTGCTGATACGTTCTGCTCGACACTCGACTTCACTGCGTTGATACGCAGTGCTCGTGAGCAAGGCGCACGCCTGTTTGTCGAAGTTGGCGCTGATAGGCAAACCAGTACATTAATCGACAAGATTAATCGAAGTGATGATGTCGCCAATCAACATTGTGTTGTTGCCACCAACGCCAAAGGCGGCGAAGACGTAGTGACCTTACTTAAGTGTCTTGGCCAACTTATCACGCATCAAATCCCGCTCTCTGTTGCGCCTCTTATTCAAGGCCTAGAACAGCAGCTCAATGAGTTGAAACATCCGCATGATCTGGCTGCAACAGATACCACAGCAAATAATCATCAAGGAGAGCCAGTGTGAGTTCTCAGCAAAATAACAAAATCGCCATTGTCGGTATTGCCAACCAATACCCTGATGCGGATACGCCACAAGATTTTTGGCAAAACCTGATAGATAAAAAAGACTCTCGCACGACACTAAGCGCAGAGAAACTGGGGGCAAACCCGCAAGACTATCAAGGAACCCAAGGCCAATCGGATCGCTTTTATTGTGATAAAGGCGGTTACATCGAAAACTTTGCGTTTGATGGTCAAGGTTACCGTGTCACGGACGCGTCTTTTAAGGGCGTTGACCAAAGCTTTCTTTGGGCACTGGACACGAGCCGGAAAGCACTCGATGATGCCGGTATTGCCTTAAATGCCGATGTACTTGAACGTACTGGCGTCATCATGGGGGCGTTGTCGTTTCCTACCACGCGCTCGAATGATCTGTTTCTTCCGATGTATCACTCGGTGGTTGAGAAGGCGCTTCAAACTAAGCTCAATAGTGATCAGTTTTCACTATTGCCAACCAATGAGCAAGCGCATGACTTGAATACGGTCAATGGTGCAGCGGCGCACAATGCCTCTAAATTAGTGGCGGATGCGCTAGGACTTGGTAATGTTCAGCTAAGCCTTGATGCTGCTTGTGCTAGCTCCGTTTACTCATTGAAGCTGGCTTGCGATTATTTGAATACGGGCAAGGCTGACATGATGCTTGCTGGCGCGGTCTCCGGTGCTGACCCGTTCTTTATCAATATGGGCTTCTCGATTTTCCACGCTTATCCCGATCACGGTGTGTCTGTTCCTTTTGATAGCAACAGCAAAGGGTTATTTGCGGGCGAAGGCGCGGGCGTATTAGTGCTTAAGCGTTTAGCCGATGCGGAGCGTGACGGCGACAATATTTATGCAGTAGTCAGCGGAATTGGCCTGTCCAACGATGGTCGTGGTCAATTTGTGTTGAGTCCGAACAGCAAAGGCCAAGTACAGGCATTTGAACGTGCTTATGAAGCCTCTGAGCTGAGTCCGGACAGTATCGAAGTGATTGAATGTCATGCAACGGGAACGCCGTTGGGTGATAAAGTTGAGTTGACCTCTATGGAGCGATTCTTTACCGATAAACTTAATGGCTCAAATGCGCCATTGATTGGCTCGGCAAAGTCGAACCTTGGACACTTGCTTACCGCAGCTGGCATGCCGGGAATCATGAAAATGATTTTCGCGATGAAAGAGGGCGTATTACCACCAAGTATTAATCTCGATACGCCGTTGTCGTCGCCTGATGGCCTATTTGGGTCGCAGACATTACCAAGAAACGTGCAAACTTGGCCGAGTAAATCGGGTAACTCTGAGCGTTGTGCCGGGGTCTCTGTGTTTGGTTTTGGCGGCTGTAACGCGCACTTGTTGCTTGAGGCCTATTCGAGTACTGGCGTTGCGTCACCATTCAGCGAACAGGACACCAAAGAACGCCACCCAAGCGCCGCTTCACCGAAGGCATCAAAGCTTAGCATTGCTGGTTTGGCTTCGCACTTTGGTTCATTGCCAAGTATCAATGCGTTAAGTCGTGCGATTGACACCGATGGTAATGCCTTTATTGAATTGCCGAAAAAGCGTTGGAAAGGGCTCGATCAGCATCCAGAGTTACTCAGCCAGTTTGGGCTGAATGCGGTGCCAGCGGGCGCGTATATTGATCAATTTGAGCTGGATTTTCTGCGTTTTAAAATCCCACCGAATGAAGATGATCGTTTGATCTCTCAGCAGCTGTTGTTGATGAAAGTCGCGGACGAAGCGATTCGTGATGCCAAGTTAGTGGCTGGACAAAAAGTCGCTGTCTTGGTTGCGATGGAAACTGAGCTTGAAATGCACCAATTCCGTGGTCGTGTCAACCTGCACAGCCAATTGGCAGAAAGCTTTGCCAATATGGGTGTAGAGCTGTCGCAAGACGAATACCAAGCGCTAGAAACAATCGCGATGGACAGTGTCATGGATGCGGCGAAGCTTAACCAATACACCAGTTTCATTGGTAACATCATGGCGTCGCGTATCTCGTCGTTGTGGGACTTTAATGGCCCGGCGTTCACCATCTCTGCTGCAGAGCAATCGGTCACGCGTTGTATAGACGTCGCGCAAAATCTGATGTCGCAAGAGTCGTTAGATGCGGTTGTGATTGCTGCGGTTGATCTTAGTGGCAGCGCCGAGCACGTTATCCTCAAGAACAGTGTGACGCCAGTGGCAATGCAGCCACAGGATGCCGGTTGGAATGTTGGTGAAGGGGCGGGTGCCATTGTTTTGGTTGACGAGCAGCACGCTGCAACACGCCAAATTACTGAAGATGGTAACGTCACAAGCTATGGTCAAATTGGTGAGCTTGCATTTGGAAACAGTACTCGTAGTCAAGCCGTCACCGACGCGTTATTGACGCAATCTGCTACGCACTCAACCCAAATTGCTGTGGTTGAGCTTAACCACGCGCCAGAGAAAGGCGTGCCTTTGGGGCACACTGACATACTCGTTAACCACGTTGCTAAGCAAACTCAAGCCAGCAAGCGGTTAGGGCATTGTTCAGCGGCTTCTGGTATGGCGAGTTTGCTTCATGGCCTACTCAATCTCAATGGTATTGCTGATCCTGTCGCAGGTCATCTATCCAAACAGGCGATCATTGCTAACGTTAGTGAAGGGCAGTGCTCACAATTGCTTGTCTCGCAATCCAAGATTGAATCCCAAGCATTGACACTTCGCTTACAGCGCGAGATAGCCAGTGATGCGAAGCGTCAACTGATTAAATCGGTGTCCCTTGGTGGTCGCGATATTTATCAGCATATTACGCAAGCGCCATTATCAACCTTGCCACATATTCAACAAAAAATGGTTGGAAAAACAGGTCGCCGCACGGTGTCAGTACCAACGTTGTCGCCAGCGACCGTTGCTATGCCGGTTGAGACTAAATCAGTTAAGACAAAGCCAGCCATTGAAATTCAATCATCCAACTCTACAACTGTGACGGGCGTGGCATTGCATGCAAGCCGTCAGAGTCCGTTTATAGGTAATCACAGCACTATGACTGATGTTTTATCCGCTAAAAATAGCGCGCCGACGTCTCAATTATCCGCGACTCAAGATTCTGCGTTTCAACAAAACCAGCAACTGACGCAGCAAGTTCATCAAGCCTTTTTGCACAATCGCGCACAAGGTTTACAAATCGCCGATGCACTCCTTAAAGCGCAATTGAACGAGATCACTCAGGGCTTAGAAGGTGGCGCAACGACTATTGCGTCTAATAATAGCGCGTCTAATAATATGGCTTCTAACTCGCCATTAGGCACGAACGTTGCCACTCCAATCACTCAAACCGTGGCGGCTACTCAGCCAGTCGTTGAACCTGTGAATGTGTACGCGGCGCCAGCGAGACCCGTTCGTAAACCTTGTATCTGGGATTACGATGATCTGGTTGAATACGCAGAAGGCGATATCGCCAAAGTTTTCGGCCCAGATTACGCTATTATCGACAGCTATAAGCGCCGTGTAAGACTGCCAACTACTGATTATCTTTTGGTTTCTCGCGTGACCAAGCTTGATGCCACGATGCTGGAATACAAGCCAAGCACGATGACGACCGAGTACGACATTCCTGTGGACGCACCCTACTTAGTGGATGGTCAAATCCCATGGGCGGTTGCGGTTGAATCCGGTCAGTGCGATCTGATGTTGATCAGCTACTTAGGCATTGATTTTGAAAACAAAGGTGAACGTGTTTACCGTCTTCTAGATTGTACGTTGACGTTCCTTGGCGACTTGCCTCGTGGTGGTGATACGCTACGCTACGATATCTCCATTAACAACTACGCTCGCAATGGCGATACCTTGTTGTTCTTCTTCTCGTACGAGTGTTTTATCGGCGACAAGATGATCCTGAAAATGGATAACGGTTGTGCTGGTTTCTTCACCGATGAAGAGTTAGCGGATGGTAAAGGTGTCATTCATACTGAAAGCGAAATCAAGGCTCGTCAATTAGCGACGAAGCAACGCTTTGAGCCAATGCTGCATTGCCCGAAATCGCAGTTTGATCACAGTGCATTACGTCACCTGTTGACAGCGAACATCGCGGAATGTTTTGGTCCGACGCATCAATCCAACACGCACCAACCTTCATTGTGCTTTAGTTCAGAGAAGTTCATGATGATTGAACAAGTGAGCCGCGTAGAGCCACAAGGCGGCACGTGGGGTTTAGGTCTGATTGAAGGTCACAAACAGCTAGAGAAAGAGCACTGGTATTTCCCATGTCACTTTAAAGATGACAACGTGATGGCCGGTTCATTGATGGCGGAAGGTTGTGGTCAATTACTGCAGTTCTACATGATGCACCTTGGTATGCACACGTTAGTTGAAAATGGTCGCTTTCAGCCACTAGAAAATGCGCCACAACAAGTGCGTTGTCGTGGGCAAGTATTGCCACAATCGGCTCAGCTGACATACCGCATGGAAGTGACGGAAATTGGTGTTAGCCCACGTCCTTATGCGAAAGCGAACATCGATATCTTGC
Organism: Vibrio sp. 10N.261.51.F12; assembly: GCF_041471725.1. Lineage (NCBI taxonomy): Bacteria > Pseudomonadati > Pseudomonadota > Gammaproteobacteria > Vibrionales > Vibrionaceae > Vibrio > Vibrio sp. 10N.261.51.F12. The sequence continues at coordinate 66,469 of NZ_JBFROV010000027.1, forward strand.
TGAACGGCAAAGTGATTGTTGATTTCCAAAACCTTGGGGTGATGATCAAGGAAGAAGCAGAATGTACGCGCTACCCTCAACTTATTGGTAGCAGTGAATCGGTAAACGTTGAGGCATTAACGGCTGCAACTGTTGCACCGACAGAAACCAAAGCGAGCAATCAAGCATCCGCCAATGCGCCGTTGATGGCTCAGATCCCCGATTTAGAGACCGCGACAAATAAAGGCGTGATTCCTTTACAGCACGTTGAAGCACCAATCACACCTGATTATCTGAACCGCACGCCGGATACGGTTCCGTTTACGCCGTACCATATGTTTGAGTTTGCAACGGGTGACATTGAAAAATGTTTCGGCCCTGACTTCTCTATTTATCGTGGAATGATCCCACCACGTACTCCGTGTGGCGATCTGCAGCTTACGACCCGAGTAGTAGAAATCAATGGTAAACGTGGTGACTTCAAAAAGCCGTCGTCTTGTATTGCTGAGTATGAAGTACCAGCCAATGCATGGTATTTCGACGAAAACAGCCATGAAACCTTAATGCCGTATTCAGTGCTGATGGAGATCTCTCTGCAGCCAAATGGCTTTATCTCAGGCTACATGGGGACGACCCTAGGATTCCCTGGTGAAGAACTGTTTTTCCGCAACCTAGACGGCAGTGGCAAAATGCTGCGCAATGTTGATTTACGCGGTAAAACCATCACCAATGATTCTCGTCTACTGTCGACGGTCATGATGGGCACCAACATCGTACAGAGCTTTAGCTTTGAGTTGAGCACCGATGGTGTGCCTTTCTATGAAGGCAAAGCGGTATTTGGTTACTTCAAAGGCGCTGCGCTGAAAGATCAACTTGGCTTAGACAACGGTAAAGTGACGCAGCCATGGCATGTCGACAACAATCGTACGCCAGATGTCAGCATTAATCTGCTTGATAAATCAAGCCGTTACTTTAATGCACCTGTATTGGCAAATGGGGCAACACAGCCGCATTATCAGTTGGCTGGTGGCCGTTTGAACTTCATCGATAATGTGCAAATCACCAGTGATGGTGGTAAATCAGGACTGGGCTACTTATACGCTGAGCGCACGATTGACCCAAGTGATTGGTTCTTCCAGTTCCACTTCCACCAAGATCCAGTGATGCCGGGTTCACTTGGCGTAGAAGCCATCATCGAATTGATGCAGACCTATGCGCTAAACAAAGACCTTGGTGCGGGCTTCCGTTCACCGAAGTTTGGTCAGATCCAATCTGAAGTGAAGTGGAAATATCGTGGTCAAATCAACCCGTTGAACAAACAGATGTCGCTCGATGTGCACATTACTGCGATTAAAGATGAAGACGGTAAGAAAATCATTGTTGGTGACGCCAACTTGAGCAAAGACGGCCTTCGTATCTATGAAGTGAAAGACATTGCTATCTGCATCGAAGAAGCTTAAGTGAGAAAGGACAAATTATAATGACAACACAACTAACCATAAACAACGAAAAGCTTTCTCCATGGCCGTGGCAAATTGAAGACAGCACGACGCATTTTGACCAAGCGACAATGGCAACCATTCTTAAAGACTTAAGCCTTGGCTGCTATGTGGTGAACCATCCTGAGAAAGGGTTGGGGCTTAGCCAACACGCAGAAGTGACGTCAGGTGACGCGGCAAGCGCAGCAAACAGCCAACCTGTCAGCGCTTACGCGCCAGCACTGGGTACACAAAGTCTTGGCGATGAAGAGTTTCGTCGCTGCCACGGGGTAAAATATGCTTACTATGCAGGCGCGATGGCAAACGGCATCTCTTCGGAAGAGCTAGTTATTGCCCTTGGTCAAGCGGGTATTCTCTGCTCATTTGGCGCAGCGGGTCTTATTCCGTCTCGCGTTGAACAAGCGATTAACCGCATTCAAGCGGCGCTACCAAACGGCCCGTACGCGTTTAACCTGATCCATAGCCCAAGTGAACCCGCCCTTGAGCGCGGCAGCGTAGAGCTGTTTTTGAAGCACAAAGTGAAGACGGTAGAGGCGTCGGCATTTTTAGGTCTAACGCCGCAAATCGTACATTACCGAGCTGCAGGTTTGAGTTGTGACGCCAAAGGCGAGATTCAGATTGGCAATAAGGTCATCGCTAAGGTGAGCCGTACTGAAGTGGCCAGCAAATTCATGGCGCCTGCGCCGGTGAAAATGCTGCAAGCGTTAGTGGATGAAGGGCGTATTAGCGCTGAGCAAATGGAACTGGCTCAGCTCGTGCCAATGGCTGATGATATTACTGCAGAGGCTGACTCTGGTGGTCACACGGATAACCGTCCACTGGTGACGTTACTGCCAACAATTTTGGCATTAAAAGACAAAATCCAAGCCCAGTATCAGTTCAAGACCCCGATTCGTGTTGGTTGTGGCGGTGGTGTAGGTACACCTGACGCCGCACTAGCGACCTTCAACATGGGGGCGGCATACATTGTGACCGGTTCAATCAACCAAGCGTGTGTAGAAGCTGGCGCGAGCGAGCATACCCGTAAGTTGCTTTCAACCACTGAAATGGCTGATGTGACCATGGCGCCTGCGGCTGATATGTTTGAAATGGGTGTGAAGCTACAAGTAGTGAAGCGCGGTACCTTGTTCCCAATGCGTGCCAACAAATTGTATGAGATCTACACGCGTTACGACTCGATTGAAGCTATTCCTGCCGACGAGCGCCACAAGCTTGAGACTCAGGTATTCCGTTCAACCTTGGATGATATCTGGGCTGGTACGGTAGCGCACTTTAACGAACGTGATCCGAAACAAATTGAACGAGCAGAAGGTAACCCAAAACGTAAAATGGCGCTTATCTTCCGCTGGTATCTGGGCCTTTCTAGCCGCTGGTCAAACACGGGTGAAAAGGGACGTGAAATGGATTATCAAGTCTGGGCAGGTCCTGCACTAGGCGCGTTCAATGCGTGGGCAAAAGACAGCTATCTTGATGATTATCAGCAGCGTAATGCGGTTGATCTTGCTAAACATCTGATGCATGGTGCCGCGTATCTAGCACGTATTAATTTATTAACCTCGCAAGGTATTAAATTTACGCCAGATCTTGCCCGCTGGACACCGAGCCAGCGAATGGCTTAAGTGATGAATGTCACTTGATGGTTAATGTGTGACGTGACCGTATTACCTGATGGCTAATGTACAAATTAGCGACCTCTTTAAGAGGTCGCTTTTTTTGTCTCTGACGTCGAGGGTAAGCTGCTGTCCGTGGGTATTTGGTCGCTTGTTTCTTGAGGCTATGGCCTCAAGAAGTGCCCATGTTAGAAGTCGTTCTGTATGAAGAAGTTGACTGCTTTTCGTTATAGAGCCTAGTTCAATACAACTGTCACTGATTCGCTTTAAATCATTTTGATGTGTCCAGCGGCTTTGATCTTCACATGAACCATGTTGCCTTGAAGGTAGCTTAGTGGGATCTCGCTACGTTCAATAATGGCTACGTTGTCGCTGCATGCGCCAGCCTCAATCGCCATTTGCTTGGATTGCGCTTCCAATCCCTTTAAGGTTTCCTCTCGAGAAGCCGGATCAATCGGTACGATCTTATCGAACTGACCTGATATTTCACCCAGCGCGACACCAATCGCATTCGCCACTTCAAAGTGTTCAGGGCGAACCACTTGGCTCACACCTTCAAAGTGGTCGGGGAATAGGGCACTGCCGCCACCAACCATGATTACCGGAACACTCGCTGCAGAAGTCTTCATCTTATCGATGCCTTCTTCAACGTCGGTCACCATTTGTTGATAAACCTGACTTGCTTGCTCGGTTGATATACCAATCTCATCACTTAGCTGATGCTCTGCTTGCCACTGTAATTGACCTGTTTTGAGTGCGATGTCGGTTAACGTAAGTTCATCACCACCAAAGCTGCGTGCCGTTTGCGTTAAGGTATGGCCAACACTTTCCGGCCCTAACTGGATACACTCTTGTTCAAAATGAACTTTGGTGCCACCACCAATGGCTAGCGCCAAAATATCAGGCATGCGGAAGTTGGTTCTCACTTCGCCAATTTCTACCGCTAAGCTCGATTCTCTTGGGTAACCATGGGTGAGCACACCAATATCAGACGTAGTACCGCCCACATCGACCACAATCGCGTCTTTTAACTTAGTTAAGTGACTAGCACCGCGAATCGAGTTTGTTGGCCCACAAGCGACAGTGAGAATTGGATACATCAACGCAAACTGCTGCGACATTAAGGTTCCATCGTTCTGACCGAAGTATGGTGTGGTGTGAATCTCATGGTTCACTAGTGCATTGCAGAAACCATCGACGAATCGTTTTGCTGTGCCTTGCAAGGCTGCGTTCAGAATCGTGGCGTTTTCACGCTCTAGAAGCCCTAAGCTGCCCACTTTATGGGAAAGCGATAGGTTCACGCCCGGAAGTTCTTGTTGGATCCACTCTGCTGCTTGAAGCTCTTGGTCGCCGTTGACGGGAGAGAACACACCGCAAATAGCAATGGAATCGACGTGACCTTTCATTTTCTGACAAAGCTCGCGGATCTCAGACTCTTGAATGTCGGCAATCAATTGGCCGTCGTATTCATAGCCGCCGTGTGCTTGATAGAAGTGTTCACCAAGCAGGCTTTGCCACGCTTCACTCCAACCACAAAGGGGCGGGACGCTGTCACCACTCGGAAGGGCTAAACGAATCATACCGACTCTGTCTAAGCCTTTCCTCTCAACGATTGCGTTGGTGCACTGCGTGGTGCCAAGCATCGCGTGTTTCACTTGCTTGCCGTCAATGTTCGCTTGGCTTAGTAGTGCAGAAATTGCATTATCGATGCCAGTGGAAATGTCGTGTGTGGTTGCGGTTTTCACCTTAGCAATCACATTTAAGTCTGCGTCGAGCAACACACCATCGGTATTCGTGCCACCCACGTCAATGCCTAAACGGCAGTAATCAAGTGTAATGTTTGTCATGCTACTACCTCTTCAATGCAGACTTTAATTGTTCAATGGTTTGGTATTCGACGGTGTAGCCAAAGTAACCTGGTCCTGCGACTTCGATGCCTTTGTCAGTGCGCCATTTGGGGTCACAAGGGTAGGCGATAAGGTCGATGCGTTGTCCGTAACGAAGTTGTTCGGTAGTGATTGGCTTACCCGTTTCGTGGTCCAATATTGAGATTAGGTCTGGTGTTGAAGCCAGTAGGTTTTCTTGATTCATGTCTGCGCGGCTTGTGCCTTTATGCGCCAGAAGCAATTCGTTTTGGAACTGTACGAATACGTTATCTACGCCAGTATCTTCAAACTGAGCCAGTTTCTCGATCACGACGCCACCAGTTGCAAAGCCACCGTCAGTTTCACGTTGAATGTCAACAATCTTGCCACTGATGAGTGTGTGGCCGCCAACAATGTCTAACACAGCTTGTGTGCCGCTCTGGTTGTTGTCGTTCGCGAGTCTGATCGCTTCACCAATCTTCATTGCTTGGGTCAGTGTTGCAGGCAATGCGCTGCGCTTTAGGTTCTTACCGTTCATTGGGTAGTCACACATTGCTGCCGAGCCGCCCATTTGCTCTGTAATCGGCCTAGCAAACTTTTCAGACCAAATTCCGTCTATCGGATAAAGCGTGACCACATTGCCACGCTCGTCGGCCAACGTGTTGGGTGCTGAAGGTAAATCGTCGAGGAAAAAGGTCACCATCTGAGCTTCAGGAAAGGCACGTCCCATTGCATCACAGTCAATTACAGGAATGTTCTTTTGCGCTGCAACGAGAATTGGAATCAGTGAGTTGAAGCCGCCTACCTCGATAGGGAATGTCGCCGCTACCTCGGTGCCGAGCGCCTTTTCCATTGCTTCGAATGCAACCAGCATTTGATCTTTCGAGTTGAGCTTTTCTACTGAGACGGTTGGTGCGCCAATCATAGAAGAGGGCACAGTCATCCAATCGTCTTGTACCTCTTCCAGAGGAATCATGTGGACAGGTAGTTTTGCTGTTGCGATAGCGACTTTCGCCATTAATGCGCCGCTGTATGGGTCACCGCCGCCGCCCGTGCCTAATACAGTGGCACCAAGCGCGATATCATCAATCATTTGTTCAGTAATAATCACAACTACTATTCCTTATCACTTGAAGGAGAAAGCTTCATTAGGGCTAGGTAAATACCGCCAGTTGCAAGAATGCCGTCTAACGCCGAGATGCTGGTTAATGAAAACAGGTTGAAGAATTCTGGTGCGGTGCAGGCGCTGAATGCAGTACCAAATGCCCAAGAAGCTAGGCCTTTGAACATCCAAGCTGGAACTTGTTGGATGTTCTCAAAGCTCATCTTTGTTGAATCTAAAACGTAGTATTGAACGATGTAGACACCCGCAGCAGGTGCGATGGTCACGCTCAGTAGCATTAAGAAGTCGGTAAATTTGTTCACCATGCCGAGCTGAGCAATGCCAATGCCTACGATGGTCATGATCACAACCAACACTGGACGAGGAATCTTAGGCAGCACCATCGACATGCATAAGCCACCAGAAGTCAAGTTGCTACTGTTGGTCGTCCATTGAGCAAACACCAGTACGATGATGGCAGCCATACCTAAACCAAGTGTGAAGAAGACTTCAACGATATCGTCGGTTCCGGTCATTTTGGTCAGGATTAATGCGATAAGAATGATGGCACTGTTGCCGACTAGAAAGCCGATACCAGCCCCTAAAATTGCGTCGCGACGTGTTTTGGCGTAACGAGCAATATCAGGTGCGGCAACGGCTGCAAGAATCCAGATAGACATAACAAAAGAGATGGCTTGGCCAAGAGTTAGAGGATCTTCAATGGTGGGTGCTGCTCCGCCTTGGTAGTCGGCGGCCATGAACAAGCCAATCGTAATCAGCGTTACCATAAGAGGAACAGAATAGGTGCTGAGTTTACCCAAGGCACGTACGCCGTAAATGGCGGTCATCATCATTAACACACTGCCGCCAATCAGAGCGGTTAGATGAGAAATAACGATGTCGTATTTCGCCAGAGCATCCACCATGATGAAAGCAAAGAAGTCAGCTTGGAAAGCGAACCAGCCAACTAACGAGATGCCATTGATGAAACCAAGAATCTTACCGCCGTTACGACCAAACACTGCGCTACTCACGAGTGGGGTAGATACACCCGCTTGAAAACCAATGTTGGCACACAACATCGCAATCACTGCGAGTAAGCCAGAGCCGATAAACGTGGCAAGCAATGCGTCCTCAAAACCAATCCCGCTGCTTAGAATCGAACCAAGGAACAAGCCAGAGATATCGATGCCGATAGCCAACCAGATAAGGCTGATCACCCACCAAGAGCGCTTGGCTTTCTCGGGAACAGGTTCCAACTCAAAGTCATCTATCTTTTTGTGGCTGCGTGTTGCTTCGGGTTTATTCATGTAAGCTTCTGTCGCCATAGCGCCATCCGTGCATTGTTATTCCATAAGTGTGAATAAAGCATACTGATGTATTTATTGCTAATAAATGAATATAATCAGATGTAAACATAACGAAATCCAAATGTGAGTAGCAAAGTGAACCCAAACAATAAGTTAGATAAAAGAGACCTACGAAGATTAGAACTTTTTTGTGAAATTGTTGAGCAAGGAGGTATCAATCAAGCGGTCGCGAGCACTGGAATTAGCCAGCCTGTGCTCAGTAATCAACTTATTGCCTTGGAAAAAAGCTTAGAATTAACATTGTGTCAACGTGGTCGGCGAGGTTTTAAACTCACTCATGAGGGTGAACAAGTGTATAAATATGCGAACCAATTAAAATCGACATTAATCGACTTTGCTTATAAGTTGCGAGGCGTGCAGACCGAACTCTCTGGACATGTACGAATTGGTTGTTTGGATAACACCGTTACTTTGCCTTACAACCCACTTCCAAAAGCGATCGAAACATTTTACCAGCGCAGTAACAGTGTTGAAGTCAGTGTCGATGTTGGGGACTTCACCCAGTTGAACGAGAAGCTAGCAAAGAACCAGATAGATATGATGATAGTCGTCCTGGGATCACATCAAAAGTCAGCATTTCAACATAAATACCCACTGTTTGAAGAGCACAGTTATCTATATGCGCGCAAAGATCTGGCCGAAAAGATCATGGATAACGATTTTTCGCTTAATGGTTGTCGTATCAATATGGGGGGTTATGCCAAAGATGAGATGTTCCGATTACTCAATATTGAACAGTACGATTCAGTAAAGCCTTTTGATGGTTGGCATGTAGAGTCGGGAGTGATCCTAACACTGGCAGGAACACACTTGAGTTTCTTGCCTTCCCACTTAATCGATCGTGGTCACTATGATCAGGCTTTGATAGCGCTTCAACCGGAGAAGTGGAGTTTGAAAAGTCAGTTTTATCTAGTGTTAAAGCAACCTGTGGAATCTCTTTCTCCCGCTGTTCGCGCATTTTTTGATGAGTTACACCAGCGGGAAACATTGGATTTAATCTAGGGTGCTCTCTTAATTCAAGGTGAACTCAAATAGAGATACTGGCTCCGCTTATAAATACCCCCTGAGTGAGATGCTGAGAGGGTTATTTATCTAAAGATTTTGATGAAGAGGTTTATTGATGGACATACAACGTTTAATTGCTTTCTAAGCTGTCGTGCCGATTTACGCTCTTAAGTGGCTGTCAGCAGACACCTAGTGCCATAATTGCCTAAATTTATGCACACACCACTGTGCAACCATCGATAAATCCAATGTCTGACAACATCGTATTAACTTGCTCCTTTGCCTAAGTGCCGCATTGTCTCAGCATTTTGTGCGAGATCGCTTACGCTTGCGTGAGTCAAGAGTACTAATGTCGCTGGTTTTATGATGGGCACTTGTCTAACTGTTTGTTTTTAATTTACTTTATGTGATTGTGGTATTCAAATCTTTTGGTTTCACATCTATATAACACGTCAAAAGTTCGATAATGCCGTATTCTATCTCTTGTCGACAGGATAGCGACACGGAACAGGAAAGGCGCAAGGAATGGGCATCGTCAGGAAGACGATTCGATGGTTTAGGATACGCCGTCGGCACGGAGAGCAAACAGGACATTGAAGTGATGCAACCGTTACTAGGATAGGTAACGAACTAAGGAAGGCAGTGGACACTTTTGGATGAAGTAGGGAACAAGCATCAGGATAGATGCAATGGACACCGCTTAGGAACGAGTGAGGTAAGCTAACGAGGATGGTTAGCGGGTAAGGAACACCATTTTGGACACCGCTAGGATGGCGATGAACGGAATAAGCTGACGGATTTCAGCATTACTGTTATGGATTGATGCATGGAGCACCTTTAGTAGCAGGATTGCTGCGAGTAAGAGTTATAACCCCGAAGCCGAAAGGTCTCGGGGTTTTTCTTTTTCGGCAATACCTCACGCACACACTATTGGACTGCGACCTCATAGTTTGTCATTTTCTAATCCCTCAAAATTAGGTCGTCATCCTTGGAAACGAGGATCTCCCAAAGCGTATTACTCACATAAAATAGAAACGAATTCCGAAAAATAGACTCATAACGCGCTGATGAAGATCCCCTTTTTCAAGGGGGTGACGATTTATTTTGATCAACGAGAGCAGTCACGTACCAGAGTCTATTTTGTGCTGGTAAAGAGCGAACAGACACGCTTTTAGACAAAAGCTATCCTTAAAATCAGTAAAAAAATATCTAAGAATTCGTCATTCTTTTGAAGAAAGGAATCTACCGACAACCCTCTCTGAACCACAAGAGTATCATATGGTGGCTAGCTTAGTTTTGCCCCGAAATGAGTTACGTCAGTATGTGATCACACTTGCTCACATCACTGATAGCTTCAGTTTTCTCATAGCAGTAAAGTGTCCATAAGTCTCTGGCCAGACCAATTCGAAGGCGTATTCAGGATCTTCCTATTAGCGGTCGACCATGTACGACTGAAATTGAGCTAGCTCAGGCGAGAAACAAGGCAGGAAGAAGACTGATTGAAGCAACGGAATATGTTGCTAAAGGAGGTAGATGTACCGCTCGTTTCTGCAAGTTTATAAGTGGATTATGTCGTCATATGAGTATCCATGCTGTCTCTCAGCACTTAGGTATTCGTTGGGAAACCGTAAAGAATATTGATCGAGAATACCTGCGTTCAAGCCAGCCAGCGTTAGACCCCAAGAAACTGAGCAACTTAATCCACATCGGTGTCGATGAAGTTGCCAGAGCTAAAAGCCATGATTATATGACGCTGGTATATAATCTGATTTCTGGTCATTTAATTTGGGTTGAACGAAGTCCTGCTCTCTTTTTTCGAGTAACTGTCAGTCGAAATATAGGTTTACTCAGACGTAGAGCCCGAGGGGTGAGAGATACTGATTACTTTAAATTGAAGATAAGACAAACATCTTTACCTGACACTTATTCAACCTTTTACTCAAAGATCAAGCTCACGTAAGCGGAGAAGAGCCCAAAACCTAATGAATGGCAAAAAGCAAGACCAATAACCCTATTGGCGATAGAATATCTAGCCGTGTTAACCATATACATACTCTCCAACTAAGCCTTAGCGCATGGTTATGTTGATATAGACTCACGACAACAAGTTTTAAAAAAAGAAATGGTGCAGAATTTCCTGGGTTGTGGCTAGTTACTTCTCTTATCGCCACACACTCACCACACAATTCAACCTAAACCAGAAAAAACCGTTTATTATCAGTAGTTAATAATTAAATCTTGTCTCAAAGTTCCCTCACATTTTTCCGTTATCCTAATAACAGTTAAGAAATTGGGGAAACTTGCACATGAAAAATATCAAACGTTTAGTGACGATCACTTTACTTGTTGTCGCTACCGGTGCCGTCGCCGCTTATTTTTATACGAAGAACGACGCCTCAACCATGGCGTATTCTACGGAGCCTGTTTGCATCGGGAATATTGAAGATGTGGTGCTAACTAACGGTGTGTTATATCCGTCCAAAATGGTGAATGTTGGGGCCCAAGTATCCGGTAAGTTAGAGTCGATAGCCGTTTCGGTTGGCGACAGGCTTGAAGCGGGGGCTCTCATTGCGCAAATTGACAACCTTTCTCAAGAAAACGCATTAAAAGAAGCCCAAGCATCATTGACCAGTATTAACGCTCAATATCAAGCGAAAGTAGCGCAAATTCATCACTCTCAACTGTCTTTCGAAAGGCAGAAGATGATGCTTGAAAAAAATCTCACCTCACAGTCTTTGTATGACGCTGCGGAAGCGGAACTTATTGTTTATAAATCGGAATTAGACCAACTGGTTGCTGAAAAAGAGAAAGCGTTGATCAATGTTGATGATGCCCAGTTGGACTTAGGCTACACAACGATTGAGTCACCCATTCATGGCACTGTTGTTTATGTTTCTGTCGAAGAGGGGCAAACCGTGAATACAAACCAGTCTACACCTTCTATTGTGGAAGTGGCTCAACTCGATGTTATGACGGTCAAGGCGCAAGTATCTGAAGCCGACATTATTCACGTTACGACAGGACAAAAAGTATATTTTTCGATTTTAGGCGCCCCACAACACTATTTTCATGGTGAACTAAGAACAATAGAGCCAGGGCCAACCCTTCTTACCGGTGATGATAGTAGCCTTAACATTGGTGATAATGATGCTATTTACTACAACGCGGTATTTGATGTCGACAACACGGAAGGGTTGCTTCGTTTCGGTATGACAGCGCAAGTGTCGATTGTTTTAAATTCAGCGCAAGATGCATTACTGGTTCCATCCCAAATTCTCACTCGCAAGTTGCCGGGCGATAATCGTTATCGTATCCCTGTATTGGTTGATGGGGCGTTGGAAATGCGAGATGTTGAGATTGGTATCGACAATAAGGTGTATGCGCAAGTGCTGAGTGGGTTAGAGCAAGGCGATCGAGTCGTTATGGGTCAGGCAAACACCAAATCGGCATCAAGTTTTAATATGCCATCCACATTAGGACAAGAAAAAGGCGGGAGATCTTAACCATGAGTGACGTATTATTAGAAGTCTCAGGTCTTAGTCGTCGGTTTCCTGCTGGTGATGAGGAATTAACGGTATTGAACAACGTCAATCTGACTATTCGTCGCGGCGAAATGATTGCGATTATGGGGGCATCCGGTTCGGGTAAATCAACCCTAATGAATATTTTAGGTTGCTTAGATACACCCAGTGAAGGGGCGTATCTGGTCAATGGTCAAGATACCTCCGTAATGAATCCAGACCAACTAGCAGAGTTACGACGTGACTATTTTGGTTTCATATTTCAGCGTTATCACTTGTTGGATGATCTAACTGCTATCGGAAACGTTGAAATTCCGGCGCTCTACTCGGCAGAAAATAAATTGTCGCGTCAGGCACGCGCAGAGAAGTTGTTAAACAAATTGGGATTAGCCGATCGTATGGGTCACAAGCCTAGCCAATTGAGTGGTGGACAGCAACAACGGGTCAGTGTCGCTCGCGCTTTAATTAATGGTGGTACGGTGGTCCTTGCCGATGAACCGACCGGTGCACTTGATAGTCACAGCGGTAAAGAAATGATGCAGCTACTAGGAGAGTTGCATCATCAAGGGCACACTATTGTACTGGTCACTCATGACCCTAAAATTGCCGCATCAGCAGAGCGTGTTATTGAAATATCTGATGGTGAAATCGTTAGTGATATCACTAACGATAACGCCTCAAATAAACATTCAGTAATAGCTAATTCGGAAATAGCTACTTCATCGACAAGTGTTTCAGAACAAAAAAAAGCGAATACATTCACATCAAGGCCATTTTCCGCACAGTGGTTCAGCTTTGTTGAAGCGTTCAAAATGTCACTATCGGCGATGGGCAGTCACCGCCTAAGAACGTTTTTAACGATGCTGGGGATCATCATCGGTATTGCCTCGGTGGTATCCGTAGTGGCGATCGGAAATGGTTCCCAGGCGCAAGTGTTGTCACAAATGGCTTCGATGGGGACCAATACCATTGAAATTAAACCCGGATCTGGTTTAGGTGATAAACGTGCGGGACGAATAAGAACGCTAACCGCAAGTGATGCAAATGCCTTAACGAATCTATCATTTGTTGATAGCGTGACGCCAACCGTACGTGCCAATGTCACTGTACGCTATGCTAGTGAGGTCGTCACCGCAGAGGTGCTAGGCGTTGGTCCTGACCATTTTCGCGTGCAAGGTTTTGAGTTAGCACAAGGGCAATTGTTTGATGAGCAAAGTGTCGCTTCATTGGATCAAGTCGCAGTCATTGACAATAACACCTTAAACGATCTCTTTCCTGATGGTGATGCACTTGGGCAGGTTATCTTTTTGGGCCAGTTGCCAGTGCGCATTATCGGAGTCACTGAAGCAAGTAAAATGGCATCTGGTAATAGCGATGCTCTGAATGTATGGCTGCCTTATAGTACGGTAAACTCTCGTATCTACAGCCAAAATTACGTCAATGATATTACAGTTAGGGTGAGTGATGACGTATCGAGTATCGCCGCAGAGCAAGCGATCATTAATTTAATTAAAATGCGTCATGGCGTAGAAGACTTCTTTACTGTTAATACGGATACGGTAAGGGAAAACATTGAACAAACCTCATCAACGATGACGTTACTTATCTCGGCCATTGCCTTTATTTCATTGGTGGTTGGTGGTATCGGTGTGATGAATATCATGTTGGTGTCGGTCACCGAGCGCACACGAGAGATTGGTATCCGAATGGCCGTAGGGGCAAGACAAGCGGATATTATGAGACAGTTTTTAATCGAGGCGGTTCTGGTGTGTCTATGTGGCGGTGCTTTGGGTATTGGCTTAGCTTACGTTGTGGGTTTGGTTATCTCATCAATGAGCGGTGGATTGAGTCTGATTTATTCGACCAACTCAATTATTGCCGCCTTTATGTGCTCAACACTGATTGGGGTTCTGTTTGGTTTCTTGCCGGCCAGAAATGCAGCAAGATTAAACCCTGTAGATGCGCTATCTAAAGGATAAGGAAACAGACGTTGAAAGTGAATTTTAAGCTGAAGATCATTCATAAGTTCTTTCTAGCGTTTTGTATTACAAGCTTTTTGGCTGTGTGCATTATGCTCGCTCTGATCATGCAAAACCTGTCAACAGGTTTTAATGATTTCATTAAAGATGCTGAATCGAATTATGTCGAACAAGTCAGCCAGAAATTAAGCGAGTTTTATCAAGTAAATGGTTCGTGGCAGTCGTTAAAAGACGATGAAAGCCATTGGCGACGTCTCGTTGGCACGAGAAGAGCGGGTGACGATCATGCGTCGCTATCTATACCGACAGATACAACAGGTATAAGCCAGTTATTGCAAACACAGCGAAGGCTCAGTTTGTATGATGTAAATAAAACGGTCGTGGTAGGCCGTTCTCAAATTGCTGAAATCGCCTTTACTCACGCCATCGTGTTAGACGGTGCCGTGATCGGCTGGCTCAGTTATGTTCCTTCGCGGCTGGCTGAACACAGCCCTGCCAACGCATTTTTGGCTGAGCAATATCAAAGTTATGTCTCTATTACGCTCGCCGTCATTGCCCTTGCGTTTGTGACTGCCTGGCTTTTCTCACGTCACTTGGTTGCGCCCATATTTAGGGTCAATCAAGGTACGACTCAATTAATTCAAGGTAACCTTGCTACAAGAGTGGTTAGCAATAGCAACGATGAGTTGGGTGTCCTAACGGACAATATAAATATTCTGGCTCAGACGTTGGAGAAGAACACAACGGAACGTTCTAAATGGATGTCAGATGTTGCACACGAACTGAAAACACCCCTAACGGTTGTTCGAGGGCAACTCAATGCGATTCAAGACGGAATTTTTAAAGCAGATGAAAAGCGTTTACAGGTGATGATTGACCAAATAGATGGAATGAGTCATTTGGTGGGTGACATTTATCAATTGTCCATTACCGACATTGGTGGATTGTCATACAAAAAAACATTATTTAATCTCGTTGAACTCCTCAAAGATATCTTACTTGGCTTTAAGGTGAAAACCGATGAGTTTGGGTTGGCATTACAATGTGAAGCGTTGTATTTGAGAGAGAATGCTGAGTGCTTCGTCATCGCAGATAGAGATCGTTTGACGCAGTTGTTTATCAATATAATGGAAAATAGTTGCCGCTATACCGACGCACCGGGAGGTATTGCTTTATCACTTCGCAAAGATAAAAATAATGTTGAGGTGATTATCGAAGATACATCGCCATCGATACCTGAAGGCGATTTCACTCAAGTATTTGAACGCTTTTATCGAGTAGAACAATCTCGCAGCCGAGAGCATGGCGGCTCCGGTATTGGTTTGGCATTGTGTCAGCAAATTATCGAGGCACATCAAGGCACTATTTGCGCTAAAAAGTCAGATATGGGCGGTGTTAAAATGATGATAACCCTACCGATCCATCGCCATACTACCTAACAATAAGACTTCGATAGAGGAAGAAGAGAATGAAGACGCATATTTTGATTGTGGAAGACGAAGAATACATTGCTGAAGTCTTGATTGCGTATTGCCAAAATAGCGGTTTTGAAGTGACCCATCTTGCGTCGGGTGGAGAAGTCGTGGCGACGGTGAAGTCGCAGACGTTTGACTTAATGCTGCTTGATTTAATGTTGCCAGATATGGACGGTATCGAGATATGCAAACAGGTTCGCCAGTTCTCTCAGTTGCCCATTATTATGGTGACCGCAAAAAGTGAAGAGATCGACCGATTGATTGGTTTAGAGCTCGGAGCCGATGATTATATTTGCAAGCCGTTTAGCCCTAGAGAGGTGATTGCGAGGGTCAAAACGGTACTGCGCCGAACTTTGGCGATTCAACCGAATCCTGCCATACATAGCCCTGAGTTAGTTTTAGGGCAATTTGTATTGAAGCCTGACGAGTATGAGGCTCGATTTAGCGGCTGCTTTCTCGACTTAACGCCCAAAGAGTTTATGTTACTTCGTCTGTTGGTTGAGCATCCGGGGCGAGTGTATAGTCGTGATGATATTCTCAATGCGCTTTACAGTGATCTTGCGGATGTATCAGACAGAAATATTGATACCCACATTAAGAACATCCGCAAAAAAATACATGCCGTTGCACCAACAGCGAACCCTATCCGTTCGGTTTATGGGGTGGGCTACAAATTGTTGCATGAAACACTTAAATAATCTGTGTATAGCCAGTTAGCGAGATGACGATTGGGTGTGTAGTGGATGATAAAAACTGGCCACTCGATCAGAAGTTTTGCCATACCCCTGCTAATTCGTCAGAAATTAGATTCGCAAATTCACTGACACAAAAATGTCCAAATGCGTGCCAGTTCAGATTCCGTCAGCGTGTCTGGTCAGTAAAGAATAGACTCTGTCATTTTACTGCTCCCACAAACAAAAACTAACCGTCATCCCCTTGAAAAAGGGGATCTTCATCAGCGCGTTGTGGACCTATTTTGATTTCATTCATTTCTAATTAAGTGAGTCACACGCTGATGAAGATCCTCGTCTGCACGAGGATGACAGCCTAATAGAGATGGGTTAAAGAGCGATAAGCTAAGACGGATCTATCCAGAAACGTTTTTGAAATTGATCAATCTTGATTTTCACCCCTTAGGCTTGGCATTCGTGACAGTCAAACACTATCTCCAACTATCACGTCGTTACGATAGTTATCAAGAAACTATGCCAGTATGCTATCGCTGGCATTTCGAATGATGCGGTTACCGACGCATGTCTAAAAGTTACTTCTAAAGGTCAACATGTCCTATTTAAGTGTGGCAAGTCATCACTTAGATGATGGTCCAGTCATGCTGGAACAGACAATCTGTTCACTGCACCATATTTTACCGTTTCATGCACTTTATTGGTGCGTCATGAGATTGAATCTATTTTTGTCGTTATCACTTCTTTGCTAACTATCGGATTTTTAGTAATAAAATCAGGTTTGAGATCACAGTTAGCCGTGTTGTGGCTGTTATTCAACTAGTGAAATCACATGACCTTTAACTTTGTGTGGTTATTGGAATGTAAAATGCATTGATCACACCAAGGAAATATCTCACTTACTTTGTGATAGGAAAATTAAATGGAATTACTTAATCAAATGGTCGGTACAATCAACGGAATCGTCTGGGGTGTCCCTATGCTGGTATTAATACTTGGCGTTGGTATCTTTCTCAGTATTGGCCTTAAATTCATGCCACTATTTAATATACCCAAAGCATTTAAACTGTTATTGAGCAGTCGAGACCAAGTGAAAGAAAAAGGTGAAATCCCACCCTTTCAAGCTCTTATGACGGCAATGTCAGCAACGGTGGGTACAGGTAACATTGCTGGTGTTGCAACTGCTGTGTTTATTGGTGGGCCGGGTGCACTTTTTTGGATGTGGGTCACGGCACTATTTGGTCTCGCTACAAAATACGCAGAAGCCGTACTTGCGGTCAAATACCGTGAAACGGATGAGCAAGGTCGATACTTAGGTGGACCGATGTATTACATCAAAAACGGCATGGGTAAAAAGTGGGCTTGGTTAGGATCTTTGTTTGCCGTATTTGGTACGTTTGCTTGTTTTGGTATTGGTAATGGCGTGCAATCAAACTCGATTGCTCAAGTTTTAGAGTCAAATTTTGCCTTTTCTCCATTGGTGGTTGGGATCATCATCATGATTCTGGCTGGCGCTGTTATTATCGGTGGACTTAAACGTATAGGCGCATTTGCTGGTGCATTGGTACCCGTTATGGCCGTTGCTTACGTTTTGTGTGGTGTCGTGATCTTAAGCTTAAATGCTTCTGCACTTCCTGGTGCATTTGCCCTTGTAATCGAGCAAGCTTTTTCTCCAACATCGGCGCAAGGTGGTTTTGCAGGCGCAACGGTATGGATGGCAATTCGTTTTGGTGTCGCACGTGGGGTATTCTCAAATGAAGCAGGGCTGGGTTCGGCTCCAATTGCTCATGCAAGTGCACAAACAAACGACCCCGTACGACAGGGCCTTATCGCGATGCTAGGTACGTTCCTTGATACACTGGTTATCTGTACTATTACCGGTATGGTTATAATTGTATCAGGCGAGTGGACATCGGGTGCTGATGGGGCGGCGTTGACTTCCGCGGCATTCGGTCAAGTTATCCCTGGTTTCGGCAACTATATCGTAGCAATCAGCTTGACAGTATTCGCCTTTACAACAATTGTTGGCTGGTCAGTTTATGGCGAGCGCTGTGCAAAGTATCTATTTGGAGATAAGGCAATTCTGCCATTTCGCGTGATCTTTGTTCTGGCACTGCCCGTGGGTGCAACGATGGAATTGAGTTTCGTATGGTTACTCAGTGATACACTGAATGCGATGATGGCAATTCCAAACCTTATCGCGCTAGCAGTACTTAGCCCCGTGGTTTTCGCCCTGACAAAATCGTATTTCGCTAAAGAAAATAAATCAGCACCTACCGCCGAAGTGAAATAGACGTAACCTCCGACAAGATAAGGCCAATCTCACGGATTGTTATTACTAAGTGGACTTGGCCCGAGCTTCCCAATCACTCTTTTAGTTCAAGCGTTAAAGAGTGATTGACTCGCGAGCTGGTATTTTTGTGTGTCTATAAATAATTATACAAACGAATTGGGTGTTATGTTATAACGTAACAACTTATTTGTTTGATCTTATCTATCTCTATGCTGTTAAAACGTCCTGTGTTTCTATCTATCTTGATTGTTGTCGTAATTGCGGCAATTTATCTTGTCAAAGTGAGCTATTTTTCAACGGCTCAACCATTAGTCGATACCACAATCAAGGTTACCCCTTACGCGAATACGGTGGAATCAGAACCTCAACGTGCCCCTTTAAGGGTGCAACGAATCCACTATGTGATTCAAGAAGGCGATTCGCTTAGCTTAATTTTTGATAAATTCTCATTGCCACAAGCCACGTTATCGAAGCTACTTGCCGCAGACGTGTCCGATCTGAAATTGGATAACCTGACTCCAAAAGCGCGATTAGAACTTGTGGTTGATGCCACTGATCAACACCTGATTCAATTAATTTATCATCATAGCCTTGCTGAGCGAGCCGTTTATGTACTGAACAAAGAAGGGGAGTTTGACTATGAATACGTCGAAGAGGGTGGCGAATGGCACTCTCAGATGTACGCCGGAGAGATCACAGGAAGCTTCTCTGTAGCCGCAAATAATCACGGATTAACGTCTCGCCAGATAGCGACTATCAGCCGTGTTTTATCGGACAAGATTAACTTTTCACGAGACCTCAGAAAGGGCGATCGCTTTGAAGTGCTTGTTAATGAACAGTATTTAGGAACTCGACCAACAGGGAAAACAGAGATCCAAGGGATTCGATTTAATCTAAGCAACGGACCGATATCGGCGTTTCTAGCGGAAGATGGACGCTTCTATGATCGTGACGGAAATAGTTTAGAACAAGCATTCAACCGTTATCCCATTGCCAAAGAGTATCGTCGAATTACATCGCCGTTTAACCCTCATCGTAAACACCCTGTCACGGGTAGGGTAACGCCGCACAATGGGACAGATTTTGCCACACCAGTTGATACTCCAATTTATTCCACAGGTGACGGTCAGGTAGTCGCAATAAAAAACCACCCCTATGCAGGTAAGTATTTGGTCATTGAACACAACAGTGTCTACACAACGCGCTATTTACACTTGAGCAAGTTCCTAGTCCGCGTTGGAGAAAAAGTGAAACGTGGTCAAAAAGTTGCGTTATCGGGTGCAACGGGCCGTTTGACTGGGCCGCATCTTCATTTTGAGGTGTTAGTAAGAAACCGTCCGGTTGACGCTATGAAGGCAAACTTGCCGCTCGCTCAGGCAATTTCTAAAGATGAAAAACCGGCTTTTTCCGCACTCGTTGCGATGTTTGATGAAAAATCCGTTCAATACTGGGAAAATACTCATGATGCCTCAGGGATAACACATGTGTCGTGAGTGGCTTTTGTGCTATCTATCTGGGGTTAGAGTGTCAACGATGCAACCTTTGATAATGCTACTAACAGCGGCCTTACTGCTATCTATATTACTACTTCCTATGCCGTCTCAGGCGCATCCACATTCTTGGATTGGTAACACCTTGACGTTACAAGGGGAGGCAACGCAAATAGATCGCTTAGAAATGGAGTGGGTATTTGATCCCTTTACTAGTGCTTATGCCCTCGATGGGGATTTTTCGATTTTTAGTGATGAGGTAAAGTCACAATTGGAAGCTCAACGCTTGATGTCTAATCTTCTCAATACCCATTACTTTACTTACCTTTATGTTGATGGTCAGCCTTTAAAATTTCGCATCCCTTCGGTTTATTCGCTGACTAAGCAGGGAAGACGTATGGTGCTCACCTTTATTTTGCCGCTATCAAAGTCAATTGATGTATCAAATCAGCGCCTAGATATTCAAACGTACGATAATACTTACTTTATCGATATTACATGGAAATCTAAACAGGCGATTGTTATCGACCCTGCATTATCGGCATCTTGCCGAGTTGCATTGCAGCAACCCGAACCGTCACAGGCTATCCAGCAATACGCGATGTCGCTGGAGAGAGATAGCGTTGAAGACTCAGAGCTTGGTCAGCATTTTAGCCAGACGGTGAGTATAGGGTGTGGATAGTAGAGTGTGTAAGGTGCAGGTTGCGTCTAGGGTAGCGTTTGTTGTTTTGTTCAGTGTTGGGCTTTTGTGTTCGCTATGGTGGCTACATGAAAACTGGTGGATGGTGCGTTGGATATTTCAGTCATTCCAGCGTGACCTTCTAGAAACTATGCTGGAAGGACTAGACCATGTTGATGACCCTGATAACCAATTAAGTGTTAATTTTTGGCTGATAGGCTTTGGAGTCTTTGCCTACGGATTTGTACATTCATTAGGGCCTGGGCATGGTAAGTCAGTCTTGTTTATCGCGATGCGTGATACTCGGCCAACGCTCGCTAAGGTAGTGTTATTAGCCTTGTTGATAAACCTAATTCAGGGTGTTAGCACCTACCTGGTCGTGACCGTTATTCAATGGGTCTTAGCTTTGGGATTCAAAGATACCATCACTTTAGTTGGTGGATTAAATCAAATAGTCGGTGCGGCCATGGCAATACTGGGAGCGTTAGGGTTGATGTCATGGTTGCTAAAAAAAGGCGGCGTACTAAGAACCTACATTGCACGCAATACGCATGATTCAAGTAGAGCGAATTTAAAACCGTGCGGGGTGCCTGTGGTGAACTTATCGACGAAGACACGATGGTCTAGGTTGCTACCATCGACGTTGAAATCGCATGCTTTGTCCTCCTATGCTGTTATGGGCGTTATTGCACTTAGGCCGTGTCTGAGTACGAGCTTGATTTTTCTGTACAGTGCATTGTGGTTTGATCGAATGGTGGCGACCCAATTATTAGTGGCGAGTTTTATCGGTAGCTTTTTGTCTCTCTTGCTCGTGTCATTGGCTGGATATAGCTTGGATAGACGACTTTCCAGTAAAAGCCCAGTGAACGCGGTTGAGCCAAAGGGCGTACTATTATGGCGACAGATAAGACCACTGTGTATCAGTACATTTTACATCTTGCTGGGGTGGGGTTTATTTATGAGCGGTACGGTGACAATGTCACCTGTATTGTAATTAAATACCTGTACTGGACAACTATCGATATTGTAGGTAACCAGAAGGCAACGTAGGTAAACAGGTTATGTGCCTACTCATCAATCTGTACCATTTAGGTTTTTAGAAACTCGAGCAATAGAGATATTGCCGTGGTCTAGTAATAAAAAAACGCTCCTAATGTAGGAGCGTTTTGTGTGAATTCAAGGTGCCCATAGAGCTCGCTAGCGTTTGTTCTTTAGGTAACGCTTACGACGTTCTTCTTTTTTCTTAATTTTGGCTTCGGTTTTTCTCGCTTCTTCAATCTCAACTTCCACGAGCTCTTTAGTAATCATCTCTGGAAGTTCCAAAGTAATCTGCCCTAAAGTGCCGCTGCGTAATTCGTGGAGTAATATCTCTGAGGCTTTGTGAAGGTTAACGCGACCACCCGACTGCAATGCGCCGCGTTTTTTACCGATCAGCTCCATCAACTCCAAATCTGATTCAGGCAGCTCTTCATCAATTTGGTAGCGCTCTTTAAGGCGATCAGCGTAGTGCTGGGCCAGATACTCAACCGTATAAAAAGCCACTTCGTCATACTCGATGGCGGTGTCTTTTACTGCCCCTGTTGCGGCAAGGCGAAAACCACTGTGCGGGTTCTCTACTTTTGGCCAAAGTACACCAGGAGTATCAGACAAGACGACACCATTCTGGAGATTAATTCGTTGCTGGCGGCGTGTTACTGCTGGTTGGTTACCCGTTACTGCGATAGTTCGACCCGCAAGGCTATTGATGATGGTCGATTTACCCACGTTAGGGATTCCCATAATCATGGTGCGTATATTCTTGCCAATGCTTTCGCGATTAGGCGCCAGTTTTCGACACAGGTCCAAGATTTGCTGCACTTCGTGTGGGTTGCTAGTGGTAATAGCGATCGCTTTTACGCCTTGTTCTTTTTCAAGGTGGTTGATCCACAATTCCGTTTTTTCAGGATCGGCCAAATCACGCTTGTTTAGCACTTTAACGACGGGCTTATCACCTCGTAACGTCGCTATCGTTGGGTTCTCACTACTAAAAGGAATTCGAGCATCAAGGACTTCGATAATGACATCGACTTGCGGAATGACTTCCTCAATCTCTTTAAGTGCCTTGTGCATGTGGCCCGGAAACCATTGAATGGACATGAATGAAAACCTCAATTTTTAAATTTGTGCACATTGTAGGAGGTTGACGGAGATAGTAAAGCATCGGATGTTTTTCTTTTTGGTAAATAATGTAAAGGCTGTCCACGCGGCGATGGGTTTGCCCTAAAAAAATGTATCGATGGCTTTTAAACGGTGCCTGATAGATCCCTTCATTTTAGCGAAACTTGGCTTACTTCAAAAAAGTGCAAAAAACGATGAAATTTAATCGGTTGAGCATGCACATAGCTGAACTAATACTAATATTAATGCATAACTTAACGGATTCTAAGTGTTGGAGTGGCGGTATGGTGCCGGTATTGTATGTCCAAGCGGGCGACTTAACATGGAAAGTGTTTGCCGATGGGACGTGGGCAAAGGTAGCACCTAACGAGGTGTTACTGAGTGGCGTTCAGGTGGTGACACAGAGTATAGAAGAGCTTGGTGAGGTGAAAGAATTATCACCTGAGCAAACAAAAGCGCTTGAGCTTGAACTGCAAGAAACGCTAAATGACTTGTCCAATGACATAGCCGATGCTCAGGGGCAAGTAGACAGTTCGTCTACATCCAACAACAATGGCAGCGGTGGTTTTGCTATTGCTCTGCAAGCTACGTTAGATGAGACCATTGCTCGAGCTGGGTTTGATACGCGTCCTAGCACAATAGGTGATTCAAATGAACGCGCGCGTTCAGAGGGTGAGTCATTTGATACCCTTTCACAATCGGCGACCCTTTCTATTGTCATCCAAGACGAGGTGTATAGTAGCGGCTACCTTAATCAGTTTGAAATTCCCGCCGTCACGATATCTGGTACTACGAGTGATGTGAGAGATGGGCGTATTGTTAATGTCACGATTACTGATGATGCTGGCAATACTGTTCTAGTCTCAGCGGAGGTCATCAACAATGCTTACGTTGTGAACAATGTGGATCTAAACGGCCTCAATGAAGGCAGTTTAGTTGTTACAGGGGTCATATCTGACGATTTTGGAAACTCAATCTCCGCTGAAGATTCATCGATAAAAGATACCAAGGCTTTCACTATTTTGCGCTTCGATGGATTTGGGGACGGGTATATAAATGCGACTGAATCTTCAGAAGAGCGTATATACGGCGTCGCTGTTAATGTCGAGCGTGGCCAGAATATTGAATTGTTGATCACGGATACCTCTGGTAATAGTGTACAGATAACCGCCAATGTCGGCTTGCTTGGGTTTTATGTTATCCGAGAAGAGGATATTTCTTCGTTGCAAGATGGTGAGCTGACGATAGTGGCGACTACCATTGATCTCGCAGGTAACCCGGCAACGGCATCCGATACCATTATCAAGGACACACAAGCGTCTATTACGGTCGAGTTTGATGGCTTCGGCGATACTTATATCAACGCAGTTGAAAGCGATACCGCTCATTTTTATGGGCAGGTACTCAATGTTGAAGTCGGACAAACGGTCACATTAATTGTCAAGGATGAACATGGCGTCACAATGACCTTCGAGACGGTCGTTATGAGTGACGGTACTTATGACATAACAGGCAACGATGTGTCGTCGTTACAAGATGGCATCTTGTCGGTTGAGGCCATCGTACTTGATCAAGCGGGTAACGTCGCGATTGCCGAAGATTCTATTATTAAAGACACTCAAGCGACTATTTCGGTGCAATTTGACGGCTTTGGTGACGAAGAGCTTAGCTTGAATGAGGTAGGCAGCGAACGTTTATTTGGCCAGGTGATGAATGTAGAAAGCGGTCAAGAAGTCGCGCTTACCGTCTCCGATCGTACCGGTCAAAGCCTAACCTTCAGAACTACGGTCAATGAAAACGGCGAATATGAATTGCTTGATGTTGATCTTAGCTCATTGTCTGATGGTGAGCTTACTGTGGCGGCGAGTGTTACGGATATCGCTGGGAATACCGCGACGTCACAAGACACAATTCTTAAAGATACTCAAGCCGCAATACTGGTGCGTTTTGATGGCGGTGGAGATAACTACCTCAATAGTGAAGAAGTCACAACCGAGTCTATCTTCGGCTTAGTCAAAAATATAGAAGTTGGTCAACCTGTCTCACTCAGCATCACCGATAGCTTGGGTGTATCCATTACCTTAACAACAAGCGTAACAGCCAACGGCACGTTTTCTGTCGCTGACGAGGATTTATCATCGTTAGCAGAGGGCACGCTTCATGTTACTGCGACGAGTTCAGACCTTGCAGGAAATGTCGCCACCAACTCTGACACAATAATCAAAGATACACTTGCTCATATTGATGTGGACTTTGATGGTATAGGCGATCGCTTTATTAATGGCATTGAGGTGCCTAGCACGCGATTATACGGGCAAACTCAGAATATAGATTTTGGTCAAAGTGTTACCTTAGTTGTTAGCGACCAAGAAGGTCTTCAGCAATCTTATGTCGTGAATACTCAACCAGACGGCAGCTTTGAGCTGATTGTCGACTTAGCAGGGTTAGCTGATGGGCCGCTCACTGTCGAGGCTGATGTGGCTGATGTGGCAGGTAATACTGCAAGTGCTAGCAACGAGATAATTAAAGATACACAAGCTACGATCGATGTCGCATTTGATGGAGAAGGCGACAGTTTTATTAATCTGGCGGAAATTTCGAGTGTTCGTTTGTTTGGGCAAACGACGGATATTGAAACAAACCAGGTAGTGACACTCATTGTATCGGATGTAAACGGTGACTCAGTGACACTTTATGCAAGTGTCACTGCCGATGGTAGCTATGAGCTAGATGGACAAGATCTTGCGACGTTGGCTGATGGCACGTTGAACATTGTCGCCTCTGTGAGTGACATCGCCGGTAATGAAACAAGTAATCAAAACTCAATCGTTAAGGATACGCTTGCTCAAATTGATGTGTTGTTCGATGGCGAGGGTGATGAAGAACTTAGTACTGATGAAATCAGCCAGACGCGTATTTATGGTCAGACATCAAATATTGAGTCTGGCCAAGTAGTGACATTGGTTGTAAGTGATGAAGCCGGGCAAACGATCACTCTGCAAACAACAGTGGAAAATGATGGTTCTTATACAGTAAATAACGCCGATTTGTCATCGTTGTCTGATGGTGAACTAGCCGTGGTTGCGACAGTCAATGACGTAGCGGGAAACAACGCGACTGCCGATGATGACATCGTTAAGGATACGCAGGCGGCTATTTTTGTTCATTTGAACGGGTTTGGCGATGACTACCTCAATGCGCAAGAAGCCCCTGCGGAGAATATCTGGGGTATCGTTAAAAATATTGAACCTAATCAACCGATTACCCTAGTGGTGTCAGATGTTCTTAATAATACAGTGACGATTAACACGGTCGTCGGTCAATTAGGCACTTTCTCAGTGTCCGATATCGATCTTAGCGGTTTGTCAGAAGGCATGTTAACCGTGAAAGCAACAAGTTCGGA
The DNA here is from genome assembly GCF_041471725.1 of Vibrio sp. 10N.261.51.F12. NCBI lineage: Bacteria > Pseudomonadati > Pseudomonadota > Gammaproteobacteria > Vibrionales > Vibrionaceae > Vibrio > Vibrio sp. 10N.261.51.F12. The sequence continues at coordinate 92,582 of NZ_JBFROV010000027.1, forward strand.
TCTCGCTGGCAATATCGCAACTAACACGGATACCATTATTAAAGATACCCAAGCGGCGGTGTCAGTCGCGTTTGACGGTAATGGAGATGACTATTTAAATTTGGCAGAAGTTGCTAACACGACATTATTCGGCGGCACTCAGTTCGTTGAAGCGGGTCAAGCGGTGTCGTTGGTGATTACCGATAGTGTCGGTAACCGTGTAGAACAGACGACCAATACCTTGGCTGATGGCAGCTACCGAATAGAGGGCATCGATTTCTCCTCGCTGGAGGACGGTTCTTTAACAGTGGTAGCCTCGGTCACGGATATAGCTGGTAACGTATCTCAATCGCAAGACATTATTGTTAAAGATACTAAAGCGCAAATTACCGTTGAGTTCGATGGTTTTGGTGATGAGGAGCTCAGTAAGTTTGAAGTTGAGACTTCAAGAATCTTCGGGCAAGTGGAGAACGTTGAAGCAGGACAAATAGTCAAGTTGTCGATAACGGATACCGACAGTTCAACCGTTATTGTTAATGTCGCGGTTGCCGCCGATGGTTCTTTTGAGGCTACTGGTGTGGATTTGTCGATGTTAAAGGATGGCGATCTTGTCGTAGAAGCTGTTGTGACGGATATCGCAGGCAACACGACCACCAATGACGATACCATCTTGAAAGATACCAAAGCGTTTATCGTGGTTCAATTCGTTGGTTTCGGCGATGGTTATTTAAACGCCAGTGAAGTAGAACAAGAAACGATTATCGGTCTGACAAAGAACATTGAAGCTGGTCAGCTTGTTACCTTGCAAATCGAGGACAGTGAAGGCAGCACGATTACGCTAACAACATCGGTGACCGAATCAGGGGCGTTTGCTATCTCTGATTTGGACTTATCAAATCTCGCTGAGGGGGCATTATCAATAAATGCGAATACGGTCGACCTTGCTGGCAATCCGGCGACGTGGAGCGATTCGATCGTTAAAGACACACTTGCTGATATTAACGTGTCTATCGATGGGCAAGGTGATGAGTACCTAAATGCGACAGAAAGCCTTGCCGCAACTATCTCGGGTTTGACCCAAAATGTCGAAGCCGGTCAAACAGTGACGATTGTGGTGACGGATATCGCCGGTCGTTCTTTAAGCACGAGCGCTATTGTTGAGAGTGATGGTGGCTACACTGTTTCAGATCTCGATCTTACCAACCTTGTCGATGGTGTGCTGAAGGTTGAGGCAAATGTGTCAGATATTGCGGGTAATGAAAGCAATAGCAGTGACCAGATAGTTAAAGACACGAAAGCGTCAATTGTCGTTTCATTTGATGGTTTTGGTGATGAAGAGCTGAGCAAGGTTGAAGTCGACGCTGCACGTCTATTCGGGCAAACCAGTAATATAGAAGCAGGGCAAGCCATAAATCTTGTCGTGTCGGATATTGATGGAAATGAGTTGGTTTTCACCACAACAATCGCTAGTGACGGAAGCTATGAGCTCAATGACCTAGACTTTTCTGGGTTTAACGAAGGGCTATTAACGGTTGATGCCACAACCACAGATATTGCCGGTAATCCGGCAAGCTCTACCGACTCTATTGTAAAAGATACACGCGCGTTTATTTTGGTTCGATTCGATGGTGGTGGGGACAATTATCTTAACGCCGAAGAAGTACCTGCGGATACTATTTTCGGTCTAACGAAAAACATTGAAGCGGGTCAAACCGTCTCTATTCAGGTTATAGACAAGAATGGCCTTTCGTTAAGTTTCACATCGGTTGTTGAATCAAATGGTAGTTTTACGGTTAACGACCAAGACTTTTCGTCGCTTGCTGAAGGCGAACTCACTGTCATTGCAAACGTGAGTGATGTCGCCGGTAATACCGCAATGGCTTCAGATACAATAATCAAAGATACCCTCGCATCGATTACTGTTGAATTTGATGGTGAGGGTGACGCTTTGCTCAATGCGATGGAAAGTCAAAGCGCAACAATATTTGGACAAGTTACTAACGTAGAGCCAGGTCAACATGTAGATGTCGTTGTGACTGATACTGCAGGCACGCAAATAGAGGCAGTTGCAACGGTACAGGCAGATGGCCACTTCACGATTGAAGACAATGACTTATCGGCGCTCGTCGACGGAGACTTGTCGGTAGAGGCGTCAGTTGTTGATATCGCCGGGAACCAAACGACTAATAGCAATACTATTGTAAAGGATACGCAAGCCAAGATTTCAGTGAATTTTGAAGGGTATGGCGATAACTATTTAAATGCGAGTGAGGTGGATTCTGAGCTGATTTATGGCGCTACGAGTAACGTTGAAGTTGGGCAATCAATTCTTGTCACCGTTACCGACAGTGTGGGTAACTCTGTTGATTTCACTAGTACGGTCGGTGCGTCGGGTTCCTATGCATTGTTCAATGTGGATCTTTCCTCGTTGCAAGATGGGATGTTAAGTGTCGTTGCGGCTACGAAAGATATTGCGGGCAACCCAGCTCAAGCAACGGATTACATTGTTAAAGATACGATGGCGAGCATTACGGTTGAATTTGATGGTGAAGGTGACACCTTTATTAATGCACAGGAATCAACTGCGGCGAGGATATTTGGTCAAACACAAGATGTTGAATCAGGCCAGAGCATTAAACTGACCGTTACTGATTCAGCTGGCGTGACATTAATCTTGTCTGCGATTGTGCAAGCCGACGGTTCATATGAAATCACTGGAGAGGATATATCGTCCCTTCAAGATGGTGATTTGACGGTACAGGCGCAAGTGCTAGATACGGCAGGAAATATTGCTTTAGCAGACAATATTATTGTCAAAGATACATTAGCGCAGATTGCTGTCGACTTTGATGGTCAGGGCGATCGTTACATAAACGATTCCGAATCCAACTCTGTTCGCCTGTTTGGACAGGTTTCTAATGTGGAATCGGGCCAAGTAGTTAACCTGGTGATTACCGATATCAATGGCACTTCAATTGAGGTTGAAACCACGGTACAGGGAGACGGAACCTTTGAGTTGCTCGACCAAGATATAACCAGCCTCGCGGATGGGGCTTTAGTCGTCAATGCCACCGTATCCGATATCGCAGGAAATCAGGTAAGCGCAAGTAATGACATTGTCAAAGATACGACGGCAACAATAGGCGTTAGCTTTGATGGTTTTGGTGACGAGGAACTATCGATTGACGAGGTTTCGGGTGAGCGACTTTACGGCGAAGTAGAGAACGTAGAAACCGGACAAAACGTAACACTTACAGTATCAGACACATCGGGCAGTACGTTACTATTTAACACATCAGTATTGGCCGATGGCAGCTATGAGGTTTTAAATGCCGACCTTTCGAGTTTAGAAGATGGGGTGTTGACCGTCGTCGCTGAGACCGTTGATATCGCGGGTAACCCGACAACATCAAAAGATGTCATTTTAAAAGATACGAGCGCGGAAATCTTTGTCACATTTGATGGTTTTGGCGATGAATATTTAAATTCAGCTGAGGTGACTCAAGAATTAATTCATGGGCGTGTCAAAAATATTGAGCCGGGCCAGTCGGTTGATCTAACGGTCGAAGATAGTAATGGGTTGAGTCTTGATTTCACCACAGCGGTGAATCTAAATGGTTCGTTTAACTTGGTTGATGTCGATCTCTCTTTCTTAGCTGAAGGGCAGCTAACCGTTACCGCAACGGCAACAGACCGCGCCGGTAATAGCGCGACAGCTTCAGATACGATTGTTAAAGATACCCTCGCTTCAGTCACCGTTGAATTTGATGGCAATGGTGATGAGTTTCTAAATTCAGCCGAAATAGGGGCAGTACGACTATTTGGTCAGGCTACAAATATTGAAGCGGGGCAAACGATCTCGTTGACCGTGACAGATTTAAGCGGCAACCCTATAGACTATACCGCGGTGGTAGATGTAATAGGGCGGTACGAAATAGCATCTGTCGATCTGAGTTCGCTTGATGAGGGCGAGCTCACTATTCAAGCAGTAATAGAGGATATCGCCGGCAACACTGCTACCGCGACCGATAGCATTATTAAGGACACATTGGCCGCAATTAGTGTTGATTTTGATGGTAATGGAGATGACGAGCTCAATAAAGATGAGGTGTTAACTTCGCGCGTCTTCGGTGAGACCAGCAACGTTGAAGATGGACAAGTGGTTATTCTCACTATCACAGATTCCATTGGAACTCAGATACAGCTATCAACGACCGTTTCAGACGGAAAGTTTGAGGTCGCGAATAACGATTTAAGTGCGCTAGAAGACGGTGAATTAAATGTAATTGCCGAAGTGACAGACGTTGCTGGTAACGAAACTACGGCGACGGACACTATCGTCAAAGATACTAAGGCATTTATTCTTGTTCGCTTCGACGGTTTTGGCGATGGCTATCTGAATTTGGATGAATCGCAAGATGAAACCTTATATGGCTTCACTAAGAACATAGAAGTTGGTCAGCAAGTCGCATTACTTATAACAGACGCGGCCGGCAATAGCGTGACCTTGCTTTCTGCAGTAGAAGCGGATGGCAGCTATCGTATCGAAAACCAAGATCTCACCACACTAGTTGATGGTGAGCTGTCGGTAACGGCAACGGCAACAGACGTTGGCGGGAACACTGCTGTAGCCAATGACACCATTATCAAAGATACGCAAATCGGTATCACCATCGATATCGATGATGGTGGTGACGGTATCCTCAATGAAAACGAACTCAACCCCGTGAAGGTGTTTGGTTCGGTGTCTAATGTTGAAGATGGACAAACAATCCTAGTCACGCTCACCAGTCAAACTCGCAACTTTTTTGTGATTAAAGAAACCATAGTGTCGGGCGGGACATGGCAAATCGACAATATCGACGCGTCTGAGTTTTGGGACGGTACGTTAGTCGCGTTTGCGGAAGTTACCGATGTTGCTGGAAATAGAGCTGAAGCCTTGGACACGGGTACGGAAGTCGACACTGAAAAGCCTAGAATTGATATCGATACGCTTGATGGGTTTAGCATTCTTGATTTTCGCAACAGTGATCTGACTCAGATGCAGGGAATTACAGAAGGTGTCGAGCAGGGGCTACCCGTCACACTGACTATTAGCGATGGCACTCAAGATATCATCTATCAAGTTGGGGTGGACGCGAGTGGCCGGTGGGTCGTGAGCAATATCGATATAACGGCCCTTGATAGTAGCGTGGAATGGACGATTTCTGCAGCGGTCAGTGATGCTGCCGGTAACAGCGCAGTCGATGACATGCCCACTATTATCCTGCCGGAATCAGTGAGCTTCTCTGAGACGGTGATAGGGATATTTGGCGAAGAAACTCAGGATTCAGACGTTCAAATTCAATTTGCAGACTTCACTTTTTATGAACAGCAAACCCTTGCAGAGCAGCTTACGTCGGAAGGACAAAGCCTGTCGCTAGAGATCACCGATTCGTTGATCATTGCACGCCGCTCAGACGGAGAAAGTGTTTTCGAAGCAAAATTAATTGATAACCTAGTTCAGATTCAATTCTTTAAGGCAGTAGATCAAGGGGTTAACTTAGATTCAATTCAATCAGCGTTGATCATTAAAGGAACCCAATATGATTCTGATGGTTCAACAGAGGTCGTATTAGGTCATCTCGCGGTGACAATCAAAGATTCCGAGCCGGTTATTTTCGATGAGCAATATGAGGTTACAGAGGGGGAAGTGACATCGGGTAATGTGTTAAATAATGACATTGACCTAGACGGTGAACTCATCATTGATACCGTCACAATTGAGGGTGTGTCACAAGACATCTCAGGTGCTTCACCCGCCGTTTTTGACTTGCCAGAAGGTCAATTGACGGTGTTTGCCAACGGGCACTGGAATTTCAGCGCAAGTAGGGACCTTGACCATAATTCTCCGCAAAGTATTTCATTTACCTACCTTGCTGGAGACTCCGGGTTTGATTTTGGAGAAGGGATTGCAACGATAGATATTCTCGACGGCGCAGCAGGGGTTATTGGTACAGGAAGCGTTACCGACGTAGAAGCAAGCATCGGAGATCGACCGCAAGTCATTGAAGGAAATGTCATTGTTAGTGCTGGCTCGGATAATCCTGATACTGACTCTATTGTTTTTACCGAACAAACCATCGTTGACCTCACGGCACAAGGTATTACGTTTGGCGATCCTGCTAGCGAATTGAATTACGAGTTGAGCGAGGATGGAAAAACACTGCTCGCGACCGCAGAGCGAGTGGGAGAGATTTTTAGAATTGAACTTAATATCTCTACGGAGCCTTCTTCAAATAACCTAATGGCAAGTTTTTCCTTAACGTTGAGCCAAGCCCTTAACCATACTTTAGATAGTGATTTGCTCAACTTCCCATTGTATCTATCTGGCGTCGATTCAGATGGCACGCCACTTGAGTTAGGACGTTTTGATTTTAATTTAAATGATGGCGCCGATCCTGATTTGCAAGCCGGAACGAGTATCTCGATATCAGAGGATGGGTTAGCTGATGGTCCGGTAATCGCTGACGGTCATTTTACCCTAGATCTCGGTAGTGATTTCCTAGCGTTTAACCAAACACTTGATGCACAGTTGTATTTTGACCTGAGCCACCAACCTAGCCTGACGAGTAATGGAGAGATCGTAAAATATACGATCGATCCAAGTGGGTCTATCGTGACGGGTTACACTGGGGAACTTGGCGATGAGGGCAGCCTCGTTTTTATCATCGCCCTTGATCAACCCGAGGTGTATGAGGAAGGCCAAATTGGTTACGGTTTCTCTTTGTTTAAAGCCGTTGACCAGAATAGTGATCCGTTTTCAATTCCGTTTGTTGTTACCGTGAAAGACCAAGACGGCGATCGTGACCAACTCACTTTAAATATCGGTATTGACGATGGCACGTCAGGAACAATCACTAGCGAAGTCTTAACAACGACAGAACTACCACGTTCGATAACCACACCGAGCCTAATCAATGGTGAAGATGAAAGCACGTTAACAATAGAATCCACGTTTGATGCCATTACCTACCTTGGATTGGACGTCAGTAACGGGGATACGGTACTAGATAGTTCTGGCAATGCGGTGACAAAAAGCGGTGAATCAATTAGTTGGCGCGATAATGGTGACGGAACTTTTGATGGCATCACCGCCGATAACGTCGTGATTTTTAGAATATCATTGCCCGAGGACTTTGGCTTAGCCCCGTCTGAATCGACCACGGTGACACTTAAGGCTGAGGTTTTTGACCAGGTAGACCACGGCACACCTGGCACGCCATCTGACACCGTATTGCAGTTGCCTCTACCTGTGATGACTATTGATTCCGACGGTACTAAGCAGGTGGTGGAATCAACGCTTGAGATCTTAGATGGACGTGCACCGAGGATCCAGGTAGTCGGAGACCTTAACGTTGATGAAGATGGGTTGCTCGACGATAACCAGTCTGCGGCAGAACAAGACAGTAAGCCGACTATAGTCTTAACTGAAGGGTCTGATGATTTTTCTCATTATGTGATTGATACTGAGGCGTTTGATGCCTTGAAATACACCTCAGGGGGCAGTGATATCACCCTCAATGACAAAAATGCAGATGGCTGGTATTTCGCCTATAACGATAATGGTAAGAAGGTCTTTAAACTCCGCATTGATGAAGATCCACAGAGTGATAAATTTGGGGAGGTAAAGTTTGTCCTCTTCAAACCACTTGATCATGAAGACAGCGATGGTGCCGAGAAAAACAACCTCGAACTGTCGTTTATCGTCGCTGCTGTTGATGCCGATGATGACCAATCCGTTGGGCATGAAGTTATTGTAAACGTCACCGATGCAATCCCTGAGTCTGTTTCAAAAGAGATAGAGATAACGGAAGGTGATGATTTTTCAGGCCAGTTTTTAGATGATAATGTCGCCGGTGCTGATGGTGGTGAGATAGCCAGCTTTGTGTATGAAGGTACCCGATACCAATTTGACGAATCCACTACCTCTCACACAATAGACCTCACCAATGACTTTGACGGCACGAACTATGGTTCAATTACGGTCAATAATGATGGTAGCTATACGCTCAAGACAAACGATAGCGTGCAGACCGATCCGAATGACCCAGTGTTGCGTGACAGCATTATTTTTACCGTTAGAGATGCCGATGGCGATGAGGTCGATAGTGAAGGTTTATTGATCCTCGATGACGCCGAGGGCTTTATTCGAGCCTTTAATTCGGAAACGCGCGAAGACGAATCGACTCTGATTGAGTTTTATGTTGTTTTAGGTGATTTAGACCAAAATGAGCAAGTATCACAAGTAGATATTGACGCCGCGTCCTTAAATGGCGGAACCGTGTTGTTAGGTGGTGTTGCACTGTCGGTTGTTGACGGTAAGGTGACGATACCATCCGATCAATTGGTCACAATAGATGGTCGATTTGTGACGCCTGCCGGTGCGTTGACATTCTTGCCAGCGTTAAACCAGAGCAATACAACCAGCACGACTTCAATCGCAATCAGTGCAATTATCACTACCGCTTCCGGTGATGATAAAACGGTTAGCCAAGAGCTAGATGTCTCAGTACTGCCTGTTGCAGATTTACCCGACTGGGATGAATCTACCTTCGAGTATGCGTCTATGGAAGATAGCTCAGAGCCTTTGATGTTGAATATTGAAGCAAGTCTATTTGATCAAGATGGTTCCGAATCCCTTACCTACACGTTCGCCAATATTCCAGACGGTGTCAGCTTATTACTCAACGGCAACCCAATTGATGAAGGCGCTCAGTATACACAAGCACAACTCGCTATTATGGAAATTCAAATGGCGGAGAATGTAGCGGGTGTCTTTGAGTTTGATATTACAGCGGTGGCAACAGAGGCGGGTAATGATTTCTTCAGTCCAAGCGATGAAACGGCCTCGATTACCCACACCATAGTTGTCGACGTCAAACCAGATGCTGATACACCAGTGCTTAGCGTCAAGGATATTCGTGGCTTTGAAGATCAAGCCATTGATCTTAAAGAGGCGCTCATTGGTACATTAACCGATACCGACGGTTCCGAGACTTTATATTACGAAATAGTGGTTCAGGACGGCTGGACCCTCAGTGGTACGGGCTTCACTAATCCTGAGCCGAATGTTTACTGGTTAGAGTCTGACGCGCTTGATAGTTCATTAGCGTTACTGGTGCCGAAAGAAGATATCAGTAGTGTCACTCAAAGCTTGTCGATTCAAGTAACGGCGGTTTCACGAGAGTCGACGCAAGATGGCTTAGACCCCGTCAACGAGTTCGCTCGCTCGGATACTCAAACGGTCAATATTACGCTGCAAGGCGTAGTCGATGAACCCATAGTAGAAGATGGCGGAAACGGTCATTGGAGTTTTGATAGCGACAATAATGTTATTCAAACAGTGACAGAATTTCCTGAAGATGAGTTAGTGCCGCTTGACTTCATGTTTGTTTCTCCAGATGACGACCAATCTGAAGTGCTGAATGTGTTGTTAACCGACCTACCTGATGGTGTTCGTTTGGTGGACTCCAACGGTAACCCTATTACCCTAACCATTGCCTCAATAGATCCTAATACCGGCCCAGTTTATCAGCTATCAAACGAAGAACTCTCTCAGCTTTACTTAAAAACAGAGGAAGATTTTAGTGGCAGAGTGGAATTTAAGGCCTTAGTGACAACGACTGAACCTGATGGAGACAGTGCGCGCTTTAGCTATACAGTACAGGTTGATTTGACGCCAGTGGTTGATCAGTCAGAAGGTCAGGTGGTGAGCACTGAAGGCATTGAAGACAGACAGATTGCGTTAAACTTAAGTCCGTCGGTTGACCAAGACCAAGATGGCAGCGAAGTACTCACTGGTTATATTATCGACCCATTACCAGAGGAGTTAACGCTTTACTTTGATGGTAGTGTCATTGATGTCTCCTTGAGAGGGTTAGACCTAGAGACATTACTTGACTCGACAACCCCGACGTTGGAACAGTTGTTAAATAGTGGCAGGTTGTCGGTGGTTGCCACAGAAGATCTTAGTGGCACTTTTGATATCCCGGTTCGCTATGAAGTTACGGATACGTCTGAGCTTGGTGCGACCCAAGTAAAAGAAATTACAGGAGAAATTAGTGTTATTGTCGATGCCAAAGTCGAGATCGATACACGGCTAATAAGTAATGCAGCGGTGTACGAAAGCGATGACGGTTCACCGGTCGATGTGTCTGGCGCGGTGCACTTTGTTGATGAAGACATCGATGGGTCAGAGTACCTAGATTACTTTACGATCATTTTGCCTGAAGGTTATGACTTCATCGTTGAACACCCTAACGGCGCCTCACAAACCTCAGATGGTAGCTGGATAATTGATGCCGGTGAGCTAACCAGTGACTCAATTAAGGATTTTGCCAGTCTACTCGATGGCACGACGATACGTTCCTACGACAACATGACTGAGCCAGGTGATGTAGTGGTGCGAGCGCGCGTAGTTGATGGAGAAGATGCTCGTTTTATTGATACAAGCTTTAAGATATTTATTACTGGTATAGACGGAGGTGGCGGCGAGTGTCCCGACATCGGTGAGCCAGGGGATATAGAAGCGAATGACGACATCATATTTGATGAAGGCACAGAGGTACTCGATCTTTCAGGACTGCTCAATCCTGATGTTGCTAGTGATGAAGATAATAGCGTCTCGTTCTATATTCCAGCAGATTCTTTACCAGAAGGCGTGGAGCTGCAAGGAGACGGTGTACTGGTTGAATATGATAACGCAGGTGAAGTCATTGGTTACTCAATCAGTCAAGAAGGGTTATCGCATTTACAGGTAGTAGGGTTAGATGAAGATTTTTCTGGGTGTTTGCAATTTACCGTAGAAACCACCGAAACATCGGGTTGCAGTGGAGAGTCTAAAACGACACTGCAAACTATTAACATTGATATCCATCCAGTAGTGGATGAGTTCGTCTTGTCTTCGAGTTTGACTACCATTAATGAGGATAATTCGACGGACCTAAACTTGGAGATACTGCTTGGCGACAGTGTTGAGGCCGGACAAACTATAACCGGCGAAGGCAATCCAGCCACAGGTCAAGAAACGATTAATTCGCTGGAGATAACCGTTAGTGATGGCGCGATCCTTTCAGCGCCAGGGATTACACTTTGGCTCGTGGATCATGGTGATGGCAGTTATACCATTACCGATGCGACTAAACTGTCTGAGGTCGTATTGACTCCGCCAGAAAACTTTAGTGGCGATATTACCTTAACAGCAACCGCCAGTATCACCGACTCAGTGACGTGTTTACCAGGTGAAGATGATACGCAAACTAAAACCTCGACCTTAACCGTGTCAATTGCTCCGGTGGTCGACGCAGCTCAATTAGTCAGCGCCGATGTTCTTGGTGATGAAGATAGTTATATTCCTCTGGATAGCCTCAGCGCACAATTGATAGACCAAGATGGCTCTGAAAGTATGTCATTAAGCTTAGAAGGCGTGCCAGAAGGGGCCGTACTTGTCTTTTTCGATGGCAGTGCTTATCAAGTCATGCCTAATAATGGGCCTGATGGTGGCAGCTTTAATGGCAACCCGACATATGAATGGCAACTAGACGTAGAACAGCTATCGCAAACATTTATATTGCCGCCACTTGATTACAGCGGTGACATACCATTGACCCTAACGGCCATTACCCAAGAATTAGAAACGGGTGACGTTCGATTCACGCGAAGTGAATTTACGTTGGGCGTAAAACCAGTTGGTGATGATGTTACCGTGTTTGACATGCCTGAGGTGCTAGAGGGTACCGAAGATTCTGCTATTGTCATTGAACTTAATGCGGAGAGCACAGAGACAAACAGTGACGAATTCCTTGAGTTGACGGTTGTGGTTAACAGTAGCTCAGATGCTTCTGCCTTAGATGGACTAGATAAAATAAAGGTTGGCTTTGAAACCGCTCGCTTTGTTTCATTACCTAATGGGAATGCCGCGGCAACGTTATTAATTTCGGCAAGTAGCTTAGCGGGTTTTGAGTTGTATGCCGGTGATGCTTTCGGCGAATTTGATATCAGTATCTCGCTGCGAACTTTTGACTCCAACACGGTTTTAGGGAATTACAGCGCTGATCTTGGGGCGGTCAACGAACAGCAGTTGACATTGATTATCGCCCCTGAGCCTGATGAGCCGATCCTAACCTCTCTATACCATTCAATTAGCGCCGAAGCGACCGGTAGTATCGATCTGGGCTTAGATATGGCGATGGTCAATCCAGCAATGGATGAGGTTGGCACGCTTACGTTACGTGGGGTGCCAGATGGGTTGGTTTTATCCCATGGTACTCGCGATGGAGACGATTACCTCGTTGATGTTGATGAGGTATCCGAGCTAAGTATCATCGGGGGGTACTCTGGAGAACAAGATTTTGAGCTCATACTTGAGCCATCCGCAAGCTTAGATGGGGAAACGGCAGTAGGGCTTTCCCAAACGTTGCAGGTCAACTTATCAGATATTGGCAACAATACCCTCGGTGGAACGGTACTTGCGGATTATTTAGACGGCGGAACTGGCAACGACACCTTGATTGCGAGTTCAGGTCGTGATGTCTTGGTTGGTGGAGCTGGCGATGATTCGTTAACTGGCGGGCTTGGCAGCGATACGTTTATCTTTAATGTCGATGATGTCGGTAGCAGTACCACCCCTGCAGTAGATACCATTATGGATTTTGATGTCTCAGCAGATACCGACATGATTGACTTATCAAGCTTATTATCTGGCGCATCAACGGGAGCAGAAGTGGATACCTTTGTTGACTTAGAACAGCAAGGTGATGATGTTGTCATTAACATTAAACCCGACACGACCAATGTGACTCAGAAAATTGTGTTGGTCTCAACCAGCTTAGATGAAATCTATGGTAGTGATTCAACGGGGGTTTCTGAGGCAAATATCTTGCAAAAAATGATTGATGACCAAAACTTAATTATTAATACATAACGAAAAATCCAGATAGCAAGGATGGCTTTAGTGGGTAGCAGTGATATCAAACTACGTGGTACAGAGCTGAGTAACAAAACGTTAGGTAATACAGAGCCGAGTGGTACCGATCTTAGTGGCGGGGAACGGCGTGATAGTAATCAAAATAATGATTCTAGACGGAGTGAAAAGCCAAGCAATGAAAACCTAACGGGTACACAAGGCACTGATGTTGATCTTGAGAACAAGCCCGTAGATGGTGTGTGGGGTAGCGAATCAGAGCAACGGGTAAATTCTTCTGAAGGTGACGATGTCTGGCTGTCGACAGTGATTTGGCTAGCAAAGCATTTTGAGGTGAGGGCGCATCCGTTAAAAATTAAAGCAGGATTGCCGCTCACTCAAGGACAGCTTGATGATATTTTGTTTCCTCGAGCCATTGAAAAATCAGGTCTTGAGGCATTAGAGTTTAGCGTAAAGAACTTGGATCAAATCGTACTTCCGGCGGTTGTTATGCTTGCTGATGCTAGGTTACCGTTGGACCAAGTCGACAAATCAAGCGAGCAAACAGGCAATAAACGCCAAGTATACCAGCCATATATATTGCTTAGTCGAGACGGGCAGCATTACACCATGCTTGATCCGGCAGAGGCATTTCAAAAAAAAGTTATCGACAGTCAAACGCTCAAGCCACTCATTCATACAACCGCTTGGCAAATCAGTGCTAAACCGGTGGCTGATAAACGGACTGACCACTTAACTCAGGCCTCACCAAGTGGTTGGTTATGGGCAGTACTAAAAGAAGTAAAACCTTGGTATAGAGACCTATTTGTGGCGTCTTTTGTGGTCAATCTTTTAGCCATGATGGTTCCACTTTTTACCATGAATGTTTATGACCGCGTGGTACCAAATCAGGCATTTAATACGCTGTGGGTTCTGGTTGCGGGGATTAGTATTGTCATCGTTTTTGATTGGATACTAAGAGAAGCTCGCTCCTCTGTCACCGATATGGCTGGGCGCTATATTGAAAATAAACTCTCTGCTTCGCTTTTTGCCAAAGTAATAGGGATGAAACTGGAAAATCGTCCAGAATCCATTGGTTCGTTTTCTCGTCAGGTACAAGATTTTGATAGCGTAAAAGATTTCTTCACCTCGGTATCCTTAGTCACTTTAGTTGACCTACCGTTTACTATTTTTTTCCTAGTTCTGATTGGTTGGCTAGGTGGTGCGCTAATGCTAGTGCCAATGACAGTGATGGCAGCGTTGCTCCTGTTAAGCATTTTTATGAAGTCGCGTGTTGAGCAAACGTTTGAAGAAACCTCAAAGCTGTCTTCTCAAAGACAGGCACAGCTCTATGATGCCCTGACGTCACTAACCGATATTAAACAAAATAACAGCCAAGGGGTAATCCAAAAGCGGTGGGAGCTGACTATTTCGGCGTTATCGGAATGGCAGTGCAAATCACGTTTTTATACCAACATCGTCTCACACTCTATTCAATCGAGTCAGCAAATCGTCACAATTTGTCTGATTGTTGTTGGCGTCTATCAGATAGCGCAAGGTGCGTTAACGATGGGGGGGCTCATTGCGGTGGTAATGCTAAGTGGACGCGCTGCTAATTCAATCAACCAGCTCTCGGTTTTAATGCTTCGTTACCAGCAAACGAAAGCCGCTATGGAGGGACTTAATACTATTATGGCGACGCCGCAAGAGGAGTGTGATCACCAAGTCATGGATCGAGGCCGATTTGAAGGACGAATTAAGCTATCGAATATTTGTTTTAGTTATCCGGATATGCAAAGTGAAACCTTATCTGGTATCGATCTTAATATAGAAAAAGGACAAAGGGTCGGCATTGTCGGTGCAGCGGGCGCAGGTAAATCGACGCTATTGTCTATTATCGCGAAGCAACTAGAGCCATCAAGCGGACAAGTGTATTACGAAGGCATTGATAGTAACCTTTGGCCTCATGCCGCGATACGTGAATGCTCAGGGTGGGTAGGACAGACTCCGGTTCTAATATACGGCACCATCTATGAAAACATTGTGTTGGGTGGTCACGTTATCGATGAGCAAAGGTTGAAGTATGCCATTGTTATGTCGGGCTTGAATGACTATATGGGGCGATTAGCCAACGGGCTGGAAACGCAGGTGGGAGAAGCAGGTCGGTTTTTATCAGGTGGTCAGCGCCAAGCGGTGGTTATTGCAAGAGCACTGTACCGACAACCCGCATTGTTGATTATGGATGAACCAACTAGCAGCTTGGACCGACAAGCTGAATCGCGCTTTCATCAAGCCCTACAACGTATGCCACGAGACATGACGGTAGTGGTCAGTTCCCATAAACAATCTTTCTTAAACCTTTGCGATACGGTCGTGGTGTTAGACAAAGGCAAGGTTGTCACCACCGGAACACCCCAAGAGGTATTTGCGAATAAGTCCTCGAGCCGAGTTAAGACCATCTCAGTGGTAAAAGGGGCCCCAAATGAGTAGTGCAGTTCGATGGTCAAATAACAACATAGCTTATCGCTCTCGAAAGTTGATCTGGCTGGTGGGATTGCTCACGGCTTTGATTGTTGCTTGGGCGTCATGGGCGACCTTAGATGAAGTGGTGGTGGGAGAGGGAACGGTGGTTCCGAGTCAGTCAGTACAAACGATCCAGAGTTTGGAAGGCGGGATCATCGAAAATGTTTTAGTTCGGCAAGGTGACACTGTGATAAAAGGCCAGCCGCTGGTTTTACTTGATGACACTCGCTTTCGTTCCTCTTACCAAGAATCGACACAACAATTTGATACGTTAGTCGCGCAACAAACGCGGCTAAGAACTGAGTTGGCCAGCGTTAACGTTGTCACTAGAGAAGTCGATTGGCGTCAGCAGGTCGTCGTAACCATCAATGACTTTGAAACGAATGATGAATCTTCTCCAGCGTTATTTAACGCCAAAGCAAACTATTTGGAGAGAATTGACCAATTACTCTCTGAGCTAGAAGAATCAAAATTACGGATTGAACAACAATCACAATCGCTAATGGATACACAAACCTCCATTCGGACCTTAGAAAGCAGTGTCGTGATTGTAAAGAAAGAGCGAAACATGCTGAAGTCTGTTGTAGAGAGTGGCGCCGTTGCTGAAGTTGAATTGTTAAAGCTTAATCGCGATGTGATTCGGCTTGAGGGGGACTTGTCGAGTGCAAGAGCCGCCGCGCAAAAACAACAAGCCGCCTATTCAGAAGCAATAGCTGATTATCGCGGTACAGCATTTGATTTTCGAGCTAAAGCACAAGGTCAGCTTAACGAAGTATCAGCAAAATTAGCTCAGTTAAACGAGAGCCAACAAGCTATTGCTGACCAATTGCGCCGAACCCAAATGGTTGCGCCAGTGGATGCGACGGTAAAAGAGGTGTTTGTGCGGTCAATCGGCGGGGTGGTTCGTCCCGGAGAGCCAATTATGGAACTTGTGCCTCAAAATGCGACATTGATCATCGAAGCGAAAATTTCTCCCAAAGATATTGCTTTTATTTCAGTAGGTTTGCAGGCAACGGTGAAGTTTTCAGCCTATGATTTTGTTATATACGGCGGTCAAAAAGGACACGTGACCTATGTCAGTGCTGATGCATTAAAAAATGAAGAAGGCGAAGCGTATTATCGTGCGCACATTGCACTTGATTCATCGGACTCAGAAGGCTCACCATTTACTATCATTCCTGGAATGCAGGTTGCCGTCGATATTCTGACCGGAGAGAAAACGGTTCTTAGTTATTGGATAAAACCGATATTAAGAGCAAAAGAAAATTCATTGAGAGAACGCTAATAACAAGGAAGAAATATGCGTGGTTCAAAGCTCATGTTGTCTATGTGTATCACTTTGGCACCCATGGCCAACGCGATATCGTTAGAAGAGTCAGTAGCATTTGCAATTGATTACAGTCCAGAAGTACTCGCCCAATACTCGCGCTTTCAGTCGGTTATCCGTGACGGCGACGCAGCTGGTGGTTACCGATTACCTCAAGTGAATCTGTATGCAGCGGCAGGTGTTGAAAGCACTCGTTATGACGGTGGCAATTATATCCCATCTGATGAAAGGCAATTAAATCGTACAGAAATGGGCGTCAAAGTGTCGCAACTCTTGTTCGATGGGTTTGGCACATCTGCCAATGTTAAACGCCTTGGGTATGAAGCGGAGGCAGAGCGCCTAACCTTGATATCACGAGCCGAAAATGTGTCATTGGATGTTGTGAGAACGTATTTGGAGTTACTGCAGGCTGAGACCCTGTTACAACTTGCTGGTCGGAACGTGCGTGAACATCAAGAAATTTATCAAGATGTTCTCGATAAAAAACAAAAAGGGTTGGCGAGTAATTCAGATTTAGCACAGATTTCGGCCCGTGTTGCGACGGCGCAATCATCCCAAATTTCAGCTCAAAACAATGTATTTGATTTACAAACTCAGTTTCTTCGTCAGGTTGGTAAGCCTGGGCGCAGCTTAGTCTTTCCTAAGTTTGATCAGGGCTTACTGCCCAGCACAATGAATGTGGCGATTGAACAGGCTGTTGTGAACCACCCAGAAATCAAAGCGGCGATACTAGATATGGACGCTGCACGTCAAGAAATACGTCGTGAAAAAGGAGACTACTACCCCGAGTTAAAGCTTGAGCTACATGCCAATAAAAATCGCAATGTTGGTAATGCAATCGGTCCAGATGAAGATATGCGGGCGATGGTCACCTTAGACTATGACCTATTTAATGGGTTTTCGACCGATGCACGAGTTGAATCATCGGCATGGCGTCTTGAGGAAGCACGCGCGATTCGCATTCGGACTGAGCGTGAGGTGAAGGAAGGAACGGAGCTTGCTTGGAATGCTTATTCAATGATTGAGCAACAGATTGTCTTGCTGCAACAAAATGTTGACGCTGCAAAAATAGCCGAGCTCGGTTACATACAACAGTTTAATGTTGGTCGTCGTAGTTTACTCGATGTGCTTGATGCCAAGATAGAGGTGTTTTTAGCGCGGCAAAACTATGTGCGGAGTAAATATGATAGAACCTTTGCCGCGTATCGATTGTTAAATGCGATGGGGGTATTAACGTATGCATTACGCATAGAACACCCTGAAGAGTGGCAAAAAGAGGGGGAGTCCTAATGAAGACGTTATTGATGTTTGCTGTGATTTCCTTAGCGCTTACTGGGTGCGCAGAAACCCCAAATACGCAAACGACTCGCCATCAAATTGATGACCTTCGTGATGAAGATGCAGATGGTATTATTAATCAGCGCGATAGGTGCTTAGATACACCAGAAAATGTGGCGGTAGACAATACCGGTTGTGCCAACTGGGATATTTCCGATAAGCCTGTAGTCGTGAGTGTTGATTTTGATTTTGACGAAGCGATATTGAGAGTTGACCAAGATTCAAAAGTCACCAAGCTTGTCGATATGCTCGAGCAATACCCCAATTCAAATGTTGTATTGATCGGTGATACAAGTTCCGAGGGAACGGACGATTACAACAAAGCGTTAGCGAAACGTCGCACTGCGGCAATTAAACAAGCGTTAGAAACTCAAGGCATCGAAAGCGAGAGAGTATCGGAACAAGAGTTTACTCAGACAACGTATTACACTGAACAATTGCACAAGCGCAAGCGCCGCACGATAGCGGTATTTTATCGCCCAGAAATGAAGGTCACGCAGGAGTGGGACATATTCACGTCAGAAAAAAGTCTGAGTAGTTCGACACAAGTGGAGGCGCCAAGTGAATAAATTACAATCAATTATGTTTGGGTTAGTCGCTATTTCCTGTTTCGGTGCAGTGGCAAAAACGGGTGTGAATGAAACAACTGATGTGAAAAACATCAACTCAACTGCTGATGGCGTGGGTGTATCAGTCGTTGCTGTTGAGGATAATCTTATACCATTAATGAAAGCGCTAATTGAATCAAAGGAATTAAATATAAGTGTCACGTCTAGCGGAGACGTTCCTTACAGTATTACTAAAAATGGATTGAAAATGGGTATTAGTTCCAGAAAGTGGAAAGATCGTGAGGTCGCCCAATTTGTCGAAAAATATGGTTATAAGCCTACTGAGCTTTATTTTACTGCTGATGTTATTGCTATTCTTGCCAATGACAATAATCAAACAAGCAGCATATCTTTGGCTGAATTAAAGACTATTTTTGGTTGTAATAGTAGCCCAGAAGTCGTGAGGTGGGCGGATAAAAATGGTCAACGTGGAGAGCCGATGGTTCCTTTTGCGATTGACGAACAGTTAGTGATGCACAGAGAGTTTTCAACGTGGGTAACATGCTCTGAAGGGGCGTTCACGGCTACACACTTTGTTCCTGATCAGCAAGCGTTACTGAGTGAGCTTAATGGAGATGTGAATGCATTAGGTTATACCGTTTATACGGATAATATGACGGATAATAAGGTGCTTAATGTGATAAATAATTTAGGGGAAACGTATGATGTTAACAAAGAAACAATTTTTTCTGGTCGTTACCCCTTAGCCAGCGTTTATTACATGTATCTCAATCTACCGCCTAATAGAGAGTACTTTAATGAACAGGAGGAGTTTTTCATCAGCCTCGCGTTGTCGGACGAACAACAATCTGTGCTAAACGATTATGGTTTTATCAGCCTTCCAATTGAAGCTGTACACCGAAATCGAATTAAACTAGGCCTCGAAAAACCAATGATAGAGGGTGGGTATAGATAACACGAGAGATAGACGAAGAGGGTGGGGATAATAAGGTGTCAACCGGGTTTCCCCTATTCCTGCCAGTATAAGTATGTGTATGAGGATTAGAGGCGGCAAAGGGTAACTGAGTTGCGCGATAGCACTCTAAGTTCATGTTTATTTTTTGTCATTTAAAACGAGGGAACCAGTTCGGCTCTCTCGCTTTTTTTCGGGGCTGCTATGACTAACGCTGCTCTAATACTTGTTGAATGCCGAGTGTCTACTAGGGAGCACACCAGCTCCTGGTGTGCAGCTGTGAGCTTTGTAAGCTATTTTACCGTGTGGTGTTGACGGAGTTTTGTCTGGCGTTTCGAGTTTAGGTTAACCGCATCACGGATTTTAAGGCTCAATATCGTTGATGCAAGTATAAACGTGACGCTGTTAGCAACGACAATGGGTAGGTCATCGATAAGTAAGCCATATATCAGCCACAGGGCAACACCACTTACGAAAATGCTATACATCATAAGAGAGATAGAATCGGTATTTCGAGTTTTCAATATGTGCAGTACTTGCGGAACAAAGGAGCACGTAGTGCATATTGCCGCAAGATAGCCTAACAACGTAATATCAATCATGTATTGTTCTCTACGCTATCCACTTCGCTACAATAGACTCTGCTTCGTGTAATAGTATCTCGCTCACGTCTGATTGTAAGAAGCGCGCATTTTCTTTCGCTTGATTAACGGTATGCGCCCCCGCTATAACCGAGCCTATACTTTCTTGGTTTACCATCCAATGGATTGCTAAGTGGGAAAGCGGAAGACCTGCAGAATCGGCCAGTGTTTTTAGCGCCATTGCGCAAGGGAAATAAATGTCTTTAAACAGCTCACCGTTGAGTTTAGGGTTGTTACGACGATCATCTTTATCATCAAAGTTGTGTTGAGCTTTGAATGTACCCGTTAGTAATCCTTGCATGAGAGGGCTGTATGGCAAGTACTTCATATCATGTTGCTGACAATAAGGAAGCATTTCATCACGAGTTCGATATTGAAGTGGGATGTTATGATAGTGGTCTGGGTTTTGCTCTATTAGGTTATATAAGCCTTGAACTGTGGCGACTTCCACAACAGACTGCATCTGTTCTATCATGTCTAAACTGTAATTAGAGACGCCAATATGGCGAATCTTTCCCTGTTCTTTTAGTATTTTTAGAGCGTGCGCTGTTTCGTCGATTGGCGTATTTGGATCAGGCCAATGAACTTGATACAAATCCAGGTAATCTGTCCCAAGGCGTTTTAGGCTTTGCTCAACCTCAAAAACGATGCTGTTGTGTGACAGGTCTTTCCTTGTTTTTTTATTTGGATCAGCCGGATCCCAAGGTAAGCCACATTTACTCGCTATGATGACCTTATCACGTGATATCCCCGAGAGTGCTTGCCCCAGGACTGATTCGGCGTGACCTTTTCCATATACGGGTGCAACGTCGAAAAAATTAATGCCTTCATCGATCGCGGCATGAATAGTGCGGATTGAATTCTCGTCAGTGACGTTGTTCCATGTGCCGCCAATCGCCCAGCAGCCAAACCCAATCGCTGAAGCCTGCATATCTTTTATTTGTTTGTATTTCATAATATCCTCAATAGTCTTAGCCCTACTGTCAGCAGGGCTAAGACCTAATGGTTACTTCATTTCAACCCAAAAATCTTTGTTTGCTTCAATCAGATCATCCAAGATTGCTTTAGCAACGGAGGCACTTGGGATCGTGGCGGAAAGGGTGAGAGCTTGCCACAGCTTTTGGTAAGAACCTTCCACATGCGCTTGAACCACGAGTTTTTCTACAGACACTTGTTGATTCATCATGCCTTTTTGGAACTCAGGGATCGCGCCGATTTGCAGTGGTTTTGCGCCAGTATTGTCAACAATACATGGGATTTCGACCATTGCAGTTGGGTCGAAGTTACTGATAGCACCATTGTTTGGAACAATAAGTAACATGCGCTCTTTAGTATTGAAAGCAATGGCAGTCGCGAGGTCAACAATATAAGAAGCGTGCTCTTCCACTTCGATTGACGTGTCTTTTGCTGTGCCGTTTGCAATGATGCGGTGGCATTCTGTGAAGACTTCTTTTTCGCGACCGTCCATGACCTCATTGGCACGGGTGAATTCTTTGTTAGAATGTTCAACCACGTAGTCTGGGTACATATAATACTTAAGATAAGTATTTGGGATGGTGTCTGGATCAAGTGCGTAAACATCACGAACCTTGATAAATGTCTCTTTCCAAGACTCATCAGTATGCTGTGCACCACTCAAGACACTAGGTGGTAGATAGCCATTATCCTTAATGTAATCTTGAATCTTAGGCATTAGGTTTTCACCAGTTTTGGCATCCTTGAATTCTTTCCACCAACCAAAATGGTTCAGGCCGTAATACATAATGTCGAATTGCTTACGGTTCTCATAACCTAATATCTCAGCGATACGTGTTTCGATACCAATCGGCATATCACAAATATTAAGTACTTTTGAATTTGGACGAAGCACGCGACACGCCTCGGCAACGATTGCGGCTGGATTCGAATAGTTTAGCATCCATGCGTTTGGAGAATACTTCTCCATGTAATCAATCATTTCAATAACTGCAGGGATAGAACGAAGACCATAAGCAACACCACCTGCACCACATGTTTCTTGACCGACGCAGCCATGGCGAAGTGGGATTTTTTCATCTTGCTCACGCATTGCATACAGGCCAGCTCGGATATGCGCCATGCAGAAGTCAACATCTGTAAAGGCTTCTTCAGGGTCGGTTGTGTAAGAGAATTCGATGTGCGGCGCACGTTCTTTCAACAAGATTTTGCACGCTTCTGCTATGGTTTCTTGGCGTTGTGCAAGATTGTCGTAGAATTTTAATTTGCGGATCGGGAATCGGTCTTGGTTTTCTAATAGCATCATCACGATACCTGGAGTAAATGTAGAACCGCCACCTGCAATTACGACTGAAAATTGTTTTTTCATGATAAGCCTCACTCAAAATTTGGGCGGCGTATTACCGCCCTTGATTATTGTTAATTTAAAGAAAAATGGTTTGTTTTATTATTGGTTAATCATTGCGTTATAAAGTGTGTCCACCTGCTTTTTCGACTCATTTAAAGCTGAGTCGCGGGTGTCAATGAGACATCAACTGTTTTTGCTGCGCTCACCAATTTTTCACACTCCTCGCGAAGTTGGGGGACGTTTAAGCCGATGATGACCTGAACCGCGTTGCCATTTTTTACTAGGTTGACAGCGCCTGTGCTCATGAAGTATTCCGCCGACATCACTTTGTTTGCCTCTTTAACTGTGACACGTAGTCGAGTTGCGCAGTTGCTTAGGTCAGCGATGTTGTCGAGCCCGCCCAGTCCTTCAAGCGTTTCTATTGCTTGAATTTGCAATGGTGTTGCATGACCAGCATTTCCCTTGCCTTTGATGCCATGTTTTTGATTAAAGTCTTGTTTGTTGTGGAGTTTCATTTCCGCTTCGCCGCGTCCTGCAATTTGCACGTCGAACTTTATAATTAAGTATTTAAACGAGACGTAATAGATTGCAGTGAAACAAAGACCAATGGCAATTTGTGTAATCACCATACTGGTGTGATTACCGAGAAGTGGAATCCAGTTCCCGGTCACGAACTCAATTAAACCGCCACCCATATTTCCGACGACACCAAAGCTGTACATCACCATCGCCATTGTTCCAGCTAGGACGGCATGAAAAGCGAATAACCAAGGTGCAATAAACAAGAATGTAAACTCTAACGGTTCCGTAATGCCGACCATCACAGCTGTGAGCGTGGCTGGTATTAACAAGGCAGCGACTTTTTTACGGTTTTCAGGTTTTGCCGTTTGGTACATCGCCAATGCGATACCGGTACAACCGAATATTTTTGAATTTCCGTGCAGTGCAAAACCACCAGCGGGAAATAGGTCTTTCATCGCCTGACCAGATTGCGTGAACATTTCCAAATTAGTAAACCAGTCAACGACAATACCGTTTGGTGTGACGACGTTGCCATAAACGAACGGGGTATAAACAAAATGATGTAAACCGGTAGGAATAAGAATGCGTTCCAAGAAAGTATATAGCCATACACCAAATGCCCCTGATTCGACCATGAAACCTTGCAGGTTCATGATGCCGTGTTGAATTGATGGCCAGATATAGAGCGTTAGCCAAGCTGCGGGTAGCATAGCGATGAATGACACCATTGCTACATAGGATGCTCCTTGGAAAATGCCGAGATAAGGGGGCAGTTGTTTTTCAAATGTTTCGTTGTGAATCCACGTGACAAGCCCGGAAATAATGATGGCGCCAAAGATCCCTGTATCTAAGGTTTTGATACCAGCAATCTCGGTTAGTCCTGACGTCCCACCAATCGCAAGTGAAAAGTCTACGCCAAAATACTCGCCCCAGAATCCGCCCATCGCCCCGACGAAGTAGTTGAAGGTTAGGTATGAAACCATGACAACCATCACTGCTCGAGCATGAGCCGTCTTTGCAAGCCCGATGGGTAAGCCAACGGCAAATAGTAGGGCCATATTACGGAAAATGGTCCAGCCACCTTCTTCTATGACTTGTAATACTTGGTAATACAAACCGTCTTTATCAGCCAGGTCGCCGACAAAGGTAGGGTTTTTTAGAACAATGGTTAATCCAACTAGTATGCCAACAAATGGAAACAGCAAAACCGGGGTAAACATTGCTCCACCTAAGCGTTGAATTGCACTTAACATGGAAAGGTCCTTTTTGTTATTTGAACTTCTATTGGTTTGTTATCGATGTTCTATCTTTCGATAGTATGTACGTTACTCTTCACTATCTGGCATGACAAATACATAACCTTTCATTTGTGATCTAGTACAAATAAAATATCTATATTGGGTTTTTAGTATCTTTTAGTAATGAATTGATCGTTCAAAGCCCTTGTGGGGCGTAATTGGTCTATCATTTGGTGAAATAGGTTATTGATTTGTCTTTTTTTGGTGTGTACTGTAAACGCAGTACGTAAGAGGAAATGAGATGCTATACAAAAAAGTGATGCAGAGAATTAAGGCTCGTATCGATTCCGACGAATTTTCAATTGGGGATACCTTACCAACGGAAAAGGAGCTCATTGCGCACTATTCAGTGAGTCGAATCACAATACGAAAAGCCATTGAAGAGCTTGTAAAATTGGGACTGGTCGAAAAGAAACAAGGTGCCGGCTCAACTGTGATAGGTAAGACAATGACGGGTTCAATGTCAAACTTGCGTAGTACCAGTGAATATATGGTCGAAACCGGCTTTAATCTTGAATATCGTGTTGTTGAATTTAAGCTAATTGATCCTGATGAAGAGATCGCCAAAACACTAGAAATAGACATTCAAGATAAAGTCTATTTTATTCGGAGATTCAAATTGATTAATGGCTGTCCTTCGATTTATGAAGACTCGTATATGCCAATGGCGATGTTCCCACAAATGAACGTGCAATCACTCGAAGGATCAAAGTATCAGTATCTTGAACGTGATTTGGGTATGGAGATTGATGGTGCACAGCAAGATTTTGAAGCCGTGATGCCAGATAAACACTTGTGTGACGTGTTTGATTTGTCACCTGATGAGCCGATTATTCGCTTGCTATCGGTGGGGAAACTTAAAGATGGTCGTGTTTTTGAATTTACCAAATTGAGTTTTAAACCGAATACGTATTCTTACAAGCATTATCTTAAGCGTTAGGTTTGTGCAGCTTTGGGGAGACGATATAGTCGGGTTCATGCCTTGGTTGGAATTCTTGTCGCAACCAATTCCGAAGCGCAATAACGCTGTCGGATTTGAGTTTGTCAGGTGCGCATGCAAAATAAAAGGCTTGTACTGGGTTTGCTACAGCAACACCTATCTCTACAAGCAACCCATGGTCGATGTCGTCTTTGACGAACTGTCGGTGAGTCACTAACACACCTAAGTTTCGAATGGTGGCGTGAATGGCTTGAACTGACGCATTAAATGTCAAATTATTTGGAGAGGTGGGAAGTAACAATTGGTACGCTTCACACCAGATCTGCCAATCGTGTTTACGTCGATTATTGGCGACAGAAATAGCGGGATGTGAAGCAATAATTTGCTCGACGGAAATGGAGGGATTATTGTTCAAAACAGTAGGACTACACACTAGTATCAGTTCGTCGTCAGCGAGTTTTTCACAGACATAATCTTGCCACTCATCGATAGAGTCATGGATGAGCGCGACGTCGACGCCTTCCATTTCAAGACTGAATGCTCCCACTCGGTTCGAGATACGGATATCAAGCTGAGGGGCGGCGATTTGTAAGCTAGGAACCCTAGGTATCCACCAATGGAGGGCGAGAGAGTTTACCATATTTATGGTTAACCGATTGCTGGCCTCACTATTAAGCATTGCTTCATTTGCTTCAAGGATTTTTTCAATCGCAGGTGCGACATCTCTATAGTACTGCTGTCCATTCGAATTTAGCTCTATATGTCGACCTACACGCCGAAAGAGCTGGGTAGCCAGTTGACTCTCAAGCGCCTTTATAGACTGACTGACCGCAGAATGAGTGACATTCAATTGTTCAGCCGCACGAGACATACTTCCCGTTTCTGCCACTTTCACAAAAGCGTATATTGATTTTAGAGGTGCATACTTTTTCATCGTTTTAATCGGTAAGTTTTTCTAACAATATAGTTCACAATTATTCAATATTTTACTGTGGCGTTGATCAATATAATGAAAATTATTGAGTGAGGTTAAAAAAGAAGGGTCTTATGTCAGATAGTCAAAATCGTCGAGCGATTGGGTTCATGTTGTCGTCTACGTTGAGTTTGTCCATTACCGGTGTCTTAGCCAAATATCTGTCGATGGAGCTATCTTCTGGTAATTTAACCTTATTACGATTTTTAGTGCCTGCCATTTTGCTGTTTGTTTTCTTGTCTTTTACATCACTTCGTTTGCCTCCTAAAAGTATGTGGAGGCTCCTCGCCTTTCGAGCATTGAGTATCGCGGCTTGCCAGCTATGTTTTATCTACGCATTGACGGCCTTATCGTTAGTAGAAAGTGTGGTGTTGTTCGGTACCGGACCGCTGTTTATCGCATTATTCGAAAAGTTGTTTTTTCGAGTTCATTTGAGTGGCATGACTATCGTGTCATTGTTGCTAACAAGCGTCGGCGTATTATTGCTGGCAGGTGAGGTCGGTGGTCTGAATTTCAAACCAGAGATTTTGATTGGGTTGCTGTCGGGTGTATTCAATGCGGGCTCACAGCTCAGCCTTCACAAAGCCTCCAAAGGCAGTATGTCAGGTATTGAGAACAATGCCTGGACGTTCTTGTTTGCTGGAATAGGGCTGGTACCGGTATTGCTTTTTATTGAGCCTACGACCTTAAGCCATCTGTGGCATTCAAGCACCGCGAATTGGGGTGTGATAATCATGTTGTTGCTGATGGCAGTGATGGTTATTAATACTCAAACGAGCCGCTACAAAGCGTATCAACTGGCGACAACCAACTCTCAGGTGGCTCCCCTCATTTATACCAATCTTGTGTTTACCGCGCTCTGGCAATTTACTTTGTTTGATGTCGTTTTCAGCGCGTCACAATTAATAGGTCTATTGCTTATTGTCATTGCTAACTTGCTTTCAGCGATGTTACCGCGTTGGATGGGGAAAAGAAAAATCACACTAACCCCAGTTAAATCGTCAAATTGATTCTCAAAATGATTTAATGAAATTGAAGTGTATTTATATTGTTGATTTATAACAATAAAAATATTGGCATGTACTTTGTATAGTTAATGGTTACCTGAGCGAATCAAGGGAATCGATGATGCAAAGAATACAAATACCATCCAGAATTAGCTTACTGAAAAAAAGCGCGGTTTCACTCGCAATCGTTGCCTCGGCCAACGCTTACTCAGCACCTTTTGACACGTGCCCGAGCCAAGCTTATCTGTTTCAAGCCAACCCAGTGCAAGTTTACGGGATTAACCTTGTCACAGGGACTAACGCCTTGCTGCAAGGCAACACCGGACTGAATGCGAACGTTAACGGCGTAGGGTTTGATTTTGACAGCCGATATATATACGGATACGACACGTCAAATAAGCAGATTGTCCGCTTAGGCAAAGATTTCATCGCCGAGAGTGTCGCGACAAGTGGATTACCGACCGGTCACACATTTTATGTTGGTGATGTATACGAGAGTGTTTATTACCTTTACCGAAAGGGAAAAGGCCTGTTTACGATTGACCTATCGCCGCTTGCAAATGACCCTAATGCTACGCTACCAGTCACCAAAGTGAGTAGCAGAGCCGTGGTGAATTTGACGGACTTTGCGTTCCATCCAAGTGACGGAAAGTTATACGGGATAGACAACAGTTCGGGAGGCTTGTATTCCTTTGACCCGAATAATGGCCAAGAAACGTACATCGGTGACACCGGAGAGACAGGGACATTTGGTGCTGGGTATTTCGATGTAGAGGGTTATTACTACGTTGCACGAAATCAGGATGGACAGATTTACCGGGTGGATTTGTCAGCGGGCAACGCGACCAATATAGCGAATGGTGACGTACCTGCTATCAAATTTGCAGATGGCCCAAGCTCTAGCCAAAATGATGGTGCTCGATGTGCAAACGCACCAATTGTCGATGAAGACTCGAATATTGACTTTGGTGATGCTCCAATCACTTATGGAACCAAGCTTGCAGACAATGGGCCAAGGCATGAACTTGATGGGATTACGTGGTTAGGCTCGTCTGCACCAGATGGTGACCAGGATGGTTTATATGCCAATCTTGCCGATGACGAAACAGGTCAAGATGACGAAAACGGCGTGGGTTTTGTTACGGCTGTCGAGCCTGGTCTTGATAGTATTGTTCGCGTCAATGCGTCGACAACGGGTTACCTGTCGGCATGGATAGACTGGAACCAAGATGGTGACTTCTCTGATGATGGCGAAAAGGTTTTCAATGATGAATTGCTGAGTGCTGGGAACAATGATCTTCTATTAACGGCTGCGATAGATGCCGAGATTGGGTCGACATGGAGTCGCTTCAGATTTAGTCAACAACAAACCCTGAGTTTTGATGGAGGTTCAACGTCAGGAGAAGTGGAAGACCACGCGCTCACTGTCACTGGAGAGGGTTTGTCGGTTCGTTATTATCCAGATGCTACAGGCTACACAACCGTTGCGTACGAAGATAATTGGCCGTATACCGCCGACTACGATATGAACGATGTCGTCGTGCGTTATCGAATTACCGAGATTTTAAGAGATGGAGCCGTCATAAAGTCTAAGATTGACGGTTATTTGGGGGCGGTAGGTGCTTCTTATCACAACGGGTTTGCTCTTCGCTTTAAAGGCGTGAATCGTTCGGACGTTGATACGACAACGACGCGACAAATCCACAACGGGATTCAACTTGCGGACAGCGGTTTAGAGGGCATCTCTAACGAAGCGATTTTTATCGTGAGTGACGATACCTCCGTCTATAAAGTGGATGGGTGTGAATACCATCGAACGCTATCATCGTGTGCAGAAAAAGAAGATGTACAACTTAACTTTACGCTGCATGTTAATTTCCTAGAAGGCGCTGAAACCAACTCGCTAATGGCGATGCCTTATGACCCATTTATTTACGCAACGGAAGGGTATTACCACGGGGCAGGTTACTTTCAGCCAGGGCGTGCGTGGGAAGTGCATCTCCCGAATTATGAACCAACGGAACAATTTGATGCCGATTTGTTTGCTGGTATAGGCGTCGATGTTAGTGACAGCAGTAATGGTGTTTATTTCAAAACATCAAACAACTTGCCATGGGCGCTAATGATCAATGATGAATGGGAATGGCCAACAGAACGAACGGATTTAGTCGAGGCTTACCCTCAGTTTGCAACGTACGCTGAATCATCGGGCGACCAAGCTCAAACTTGGTTTGAAACTCAATATGCGACACCTGGCAAATGCTACATCCCTTAGGAGGCTGACATGAAAACAACATTAATCACATCAATTATGAGTCTTGGATTGGTTACGGCCTGTGGCGGTGGTGGGGGTGGCGGTGATTCCTCTGGTGGCGGTAGCTCGACACCTGCTCAAACTCCACCTGTTACCGCAACGCCGGCCCCCCCTGCCGCGGCAACAAGAACCATGTCAGATTTGGCTATTCCAGATGATCTGGATTACAAGCCGGTGGAAGCATTAACGTTAACCGTAGACGCAAGTGGGTCAGTGTCAGGCAGAGCATTGGTCTCTGTGTATACCGAATTTGAAAGCCAATTATCGGGAGAGGTTGTGCCGGTTTACGATAGCCGTATTGCCTCGCAGTCATTGAAAAACGGATTGGGTGAGCTTGAGTTTTCCTCGCCGGAGCACATCAAAACCGTGTTAGTGGAGATATGGACTCATGATGGGAACCCGCCTTTGCAAAAGCTAGTCGCCGTCAATAGTTCGAATTTGTCTTGGTAGCTGTCGATACTTAAGTCGGCAATAAAGGCATTAAATTGGCACCACCACAGAAAAGCCCCGTATTACGGTAATGCCGTTCACTTAA